>JAEYWB010000845.1 GCA_023429275.1 Planctomycetota bacterium | reverse complement strand
GAATCGGCCTGCCGTCCGTTCACCCTTCACTGTCGACATGTTCGGCTTTCGGCGTCGGCCTGGTTCGGATCTTGGTTCCTGATGAAGCGACGGATATCGTTTCTGGAGTTGATTGACCGGGTTTTCCTTCGAGACATTCGCCGTGCCGGATCGCGGTCGGTGGCTTGCCCGGGATGATCCGAGAAGGGGTGGAGGAGCGGAATGAAGTTCACCTTCTCACCGGAGTCGCGTCCGCTCGAGGGCTACACGATCAAGCGGGCGATCTATCGGGGTGGGTTCGGAGAGGTCTATTACGCCGTCAGCGACGCGGGGCGCGATGTCGCTCTCAAGCTGCTTCAGAACAATGCCGAGATCGAGCTCCGCGGCGTTCAGCAGTGCCTGAACCTCAGCCATCAGAATCTCGTGACGATCTTCGATGTCCGCCAGTACAGCGACGGCTATCACTGGATCATCATGGAGTACGTTCCGGGAGAGACGCTCGATACGACGATCCGGCGCTATCCCAACGGGATGCCGATGGAGGAGATCCGCCGCTGGATGCACGGCATCGTCGGCGGGATCGAGTTCGTGCATGAGCGGGGGATCGTCCATCGCGACCTGAAGCCGGGGAACATCTTCGCGGCGCCGAGCGGCGCCAAGGTCGGCGATGTCGGCCTTTCGAAGTTCATCAGCGCCAGCCAGCGTTCCGCCCAGACGCAGAGCGTCGGGACCGTTTACTACATGGCTCCCGAGGTCGCCCAGGGACGGTACGGCAAGGAGATCGACGTCTACGCGCTCGGAGTCATCCTGTACGAGATGCTGACGGGCCAGGTGCCGTTCGACGGAGAGTCGACAGGCGAGATCCTGATGAAGCATCTCTCGCAGCCACCCGATCTGAACCGGCTCCCGGAGCGTCTGCGGCCTGTGATCGCACGGGCCCTCGCCAAGGATCCACAGTATCGCCAACCCTCGGTCAGTACGTTTCTGCGGGCCTTCGACGATGCGGTCGTGGGACGTTCGCAGCCGGAGCCGGCCCCCGGTCCGCGACGTTTCGCCGAATGCGGTCCCCGACGATCGGCGACCCACGGGACGCGAAAGGCCTGCTGGACCGGAAGGTCCGATGGCCGATCGTCCGCTCCAGGCCCGTTTCCGTCGTTCGGCCGCGGCCTGATGTTCGTTGCGGTGCTGATGATCCTGATTTCGCTCACGCGTGGGCACTTCCACCGCGGGACGATCATTGTCAGCGGCCTCGCGACTCTCTACCTGATCGGCTACGGCACTTACGCCCTCGGCAAAGCCCTCTGGCGGGAAGCGCAGTTCCTGTTCGGAACGTCACAGCCGGGGGGGCGGTCGATCCACTCGGTCCCTCGAAGCCCCATGCCGGTGGTTCCGCCACCGCGGGGGACCGCATCTGCCGAGCCGCTCCGGCCTGCCCCGTCCCCGCTGGTTCGAACCGCGACGGCGAAGGACCGGTGGCTCGCGTGGTCGTCGACCTCGTTCCTCGCACCGTTCGTCGTGCTCCCACTGACCGCGGGGATCGCGTGGCTCCAGCCTTCCCTGTTCCATTCTTCCAAGGGATGGCCCGACACCGGCGCATTCGCCCTGTTCGCCGGGACTGCGGTGCTCGCGACATGGGTCCTGTCGGCGATCAACACCATTCAGGCCGGAAGGAATCTGGAGTCGTCAACCCGCCGGGTGGTCCTTGGCCTCGGCGGGGTGGCGATCGGTCTCGGCGCGGCCTTCCTCGGGGACTGGCTGCTCGGGTTGCAGATGCTCGATCCCTCGTCGAAGGGCTTTCGTCACCTGGGCGAACGAAGCCTGGTCACCGCCGGTGGCCAGCCGAATATGCTCGCATTTGGACTCTACTTCGCCTCCCTGGCGGCTTCGGTCCGCTGGTGGCGTCAATCGACTTCCGCCCGCCCGGGACGGTTCCAGGTCGCTCCTTTGATTGTCTCGACCGTCGCGGCCTACTGCTGGACCTTCGCATGGCCGATTCCACAGGAGTGGGGCGTCATGTGGGGGGCCGTGATCTCGGCCACCCTGCAGATCGCGTCCCCCTGGTCGGCACCGTCTCCCCGTTTGCAGCAGGCTTGAGGAGATTTGAATGATGAACCAGTCCCCCGCCGTCGGCATGTTTCTCGCTGCCCCGATGCTTCTCCTCTTCCTCATCGCCGCGGGACTGATCCTCTACGGACTGACACAGCCCCGGTTTCGCGTTACCGCGCTCACGGTTCTCGGACTCGGATTCTTCGCACTGTTCGCATCGGTGCGACTCTTTCACGCCAGGTCGGCCGGCCCGATCGTGTCGGTCCGGAGCGGACCGGAGGTATCGCACGAACCGATGATTCAGCACTTCCGCCTGGGGATCTCTCCGATGGAGATCGGCGTACTGCTAGTTCTGACCGTGATCGGAGTCCTGATCTACGGTGCGACACAGTCGCGGTACCGGGTAGCATCGCTGATCACGCTGGGCGTCGGATTCATACTGGTGATCCTGGGAGGGATCACCTTTGTCGCGACTCCGGTCCGGCACGTTGAGATTGTAGGGACCCGATTCGCGCAGGACACGGACGACCGGATCCAGACCATCCGCGAGCAGGAGTGGACGAGCCGAGCCCTCGCGACAACGACCGAGGCTTCCACCGGAGACTCTGCCCCTTCCGATCATTCCCCTGCCGATTCCGCGATCTCCAACCGGATCGAACAGTTCGAAGG
>JAEYWB010000746.1 GCA_023429275.1 Planctomycetota bacterium | reverse complement strand
CTCTTCGCGAGCTCGCGAGAGCAACGGGGACTCGGGGGAGGTCCCGGAAACCCGGACAATACGATCAACCTGGAGTGGCATCCGCGCCGCCGCGGCTGGGCACCCGCCTCCCCGACCGCCAAGGAGGCGTGGTTTCGCCAGGAACGGTTCTCGCCTGTCGCGTTGCTGTCCGAACGAATGATGCTGTCGATCACGGAAGGAGGACACATCGAGGAGAAATCATCGAAGGTCCTCCGCTTCCCGCTGAAGTTGACCGATCTCGAGACGGGCCAATTCCGAACGCTCCTCGTGAAACTGCCGTTCGAGGGAAGTCCGACGACGCAGCTGAAAAACGAGTCGAAAGTTGAAGACAAGTGGCTGGTCCGCAGCCAGTCGCCGGTCGGGATCACTTCCCTGGAACTCCGCGGCGAAGACCTCTTCGTCACATTCCAGTCAACCCTCTTCAGCGGCACGATGGCGTTCGACATCAGAGATATGCTTCGACCGAGGGAGTGATTCCCACCCGGCGACCGCGGTAAAGCTTCGTGATCTCCCGATCCGCCATCGATTGCGGTGGAGGGACTTCCGTCCAGCGCCGGAGTAGCCGGGAGGGGCACCCTGCCGAGTCAATCCGGGACATAGACCACCTCTCCCGACTGGAGGCGATAGGCCGTTCCAAGTCGTTGTCCTTTGCCCGAAAGCTTGTCCTGGCTTACACGGTAGGAGGGCAACTTCCTCTGCTTGTAGAGCGGCTCGTTGACCGGGGGCGATTCTGTCGCTGCGCTGGAGGCCTGCGATCGCGATGCGCCGATCATGGCGATCAATAGCGCGATCGAAAACACCATCCAGACATCGAACAGGTTCACGAGGCCCGCGAGCGGGTCGTCGTCTGCAGCGGCCTCCCAGCGGCGGGGCTTGTTACGCATGGCGTCCGTCTTCTCGCGATTGGCCTGGAGCGGCTTGCAGGACGGGTGAGCCCGCGTACTGGTGATGGCCGTTGTGTGGTCTCTCCTGGTTTAAGCGTTCCGCGTCTGAGGCCTGGTGAGTCTGCGCTAGGTATTCGAGATCGCTCAGGTCCTGATCGTACCAGGCTTTGCGAACCAGGTTGGCGGTAAACGCCCCCCCTCCGACGAGGATGCCGAACACCGTCGTCGTGAACGCAATCACCAGGTTGCCTGAAAGGGTCTGGATGTCTCCAGCGGCCAGCCCCATCAGGGCCGGGCCAAGGGGAATGAGGGTCCCGACCAGCCCCAGCATCGGACCGACGCGGGTGGCAAAGGTCAGCCAGGCCAACCGTCGGCTCATGTCCAGTTCGAGGTCTTCAAGGCATTTCGACGTCACCACCGCGTTGAATTGCGCATCCCGCGTCCAGGCCTGATAGAGAGCCGGATAGCCGACGAGGCGAAGCTCGTAAAAGCCGCTGCCGCTGTCTCCGCTCAGTCGACGGGCCGCGAGGAATTCCCGCCATTTGCGGAGGGAGACAGCCCGGTCGATGAGTTCCCGCACCAGTCCTCCGAGCAGGATCAGGGTGCCGGCCATCATGGCCAGCAGGATGATCAGCGTCGGCGCGAGGAGGCCGGTCGAGATTTCGAACAGGAGGTCGACAATACGATCTGTCATGGTGCGCCTCGCCGGAACACAAAGCCGATCAGGATGAGAAGGGCGACGACGACGCCAAGATAGAGCGGGGTGGTTATCCAGGTCGCGTTACTCGGGGCCTGCGCGGCCTTTCCCTGCTCTTTCGTTTTCTCTGCCGCTTCAAGCCGCTGTCCCTCGACGGGAACATCTGGAGAGGCCGAGGGCTCTGCCGTCGGCTGCGGGTCGGGTGCCGGGCTGGCGGGTGGTGGGTTCCCGCCAGCGACGGATTGCCCGGCGGCCGGTGGTCCAGTTGCGGCCGAAGCGGACGGGGCCGCAGCGCCGCCCGGTGCCCCGTCGGGAGCGGGAGCGTTTGCTTGGACCAGTTCCGCCGACGCGAGTTGCGTCTGGGCTTCGATGCTGCGGACATACTCGGCGATCAGCCGTGTCGTTCCGGGGGATGACCCTTTCGCCAGTTCCCCGCGGACGAGTGCGTCGAGATGTTTGTTTCCGCCGCTGGTCATGTGTCCGGAGAGGCCGTGCCGTCCGACGCTCTCGGCATATGCCACGGCAATGTCCTGGATCGTCACGGCATCTGCCTTCCAGTAGCCCTTGCGGACCGCTTCCAGCATCGTCGCCATTGAGTCCTGATAGGCGTACGGATTGCTCCGTTCCATCCATTCCGGAAGGTTCAGGTTCAGCTTGTCATCGATGAGGATCCGTTTCATTTCGTCCCAGTTGGCGTTTCCCACGCTCCCCGGGCGCATCACCTCCCAGCCGAAGCTGTTAGATGTGAGGAACCGGATGTGGTCCGCTCCCGAATAGCCCTCTTTCATCATCCCTTCGAGCCACTTCCGGTTGAAAAGGCGGACGCGGAACTCGCGCCGAAGGGCAACTTCGGCGTTGACGATACCAGCCTTGTCGGGATCGCGGACATCCGAAAAGACATACTCCGGCCGTTTCCCGGTCATGGCCTCCACCGCCAGGCTCAGACTGCCGCCGTGAAGCCAGATATACCGGCTGGCAAGGGGACCGGTCATATGGTCCGACCAGCTTCGAACCACCGTGTGGGTCCCCTGGATCGCAGCGTCGTAGAGGGGCGCGGCGGGTTCGCCCCAGGCCCCTTCCGTAAAGACGTTCTTGCTCTCGGCAAGATAGGCGGTGGCGATTTCGTCCCGCGTCTCCCAGTCGCCGGACCGAGCGACCCGGTAGGCGATGAACCCACCGGACTCGCGGCCCGGAGCCCTTCCAAAGATCCGGGCTCGCGAGAGAAGCGCGGCCCGCTGCTCCTCGATCCCTTGCTTCGCGAGCGTCTCCTTCAGCATCGCCGTATTCTTGAAGAGCGGGTTGTCCGGCTCCTCTGCGGCTGCGGCCAGGCGGATCGCCTTGTCCCAGAGGTTCAGGCGGCTGGGAAGATTCGATTCGTACCAGCCCCCGCTGGCGATGAACACGTCCACTCGAGGCCGGCCGAGCTTGTCCCTTGGGACGAGCCGAACGTCGTTCACCAGATTCCGCTCGTCATAGATCGGCTCGACGCCGATCAGGTGCAGGATCTGGGCCTCCATCACGCCATAGTCACGGAAGGTCGCGCTGCTTCGAAGGTCGAAGCCGATCTTGGTCGGAAAGTCACCGGTCTGCGCCTGGTGTCGCGTGACGAGTTCATCGGCGAGCTTCCTGCCAAGCTCCCAGGAGGGGGGCGTGGGAACTTCCTCGGGGTTAAGGAGGTACATGTTCCGTCCGGTGGGAACGGCGTTCGGATTCCGGATCGGACTATTGCCGGGACCCGGCGGGACGAAGCGTCCGTCCAGTCCCTTGAGGAGGTTGTCAACCTCGTCGGTCGTACGATCGAAATCGGCGTTCAGGGAGACCGCGAGCTTCAATCCCTTGTCGAGGACCTCGGGGAGTTCCTTCAGTTTCGTTCCGAGCGTGAGGTTGACGGCGTCGAGCGGCGCCACCCCCTGCCGAACGACCAGCGTGAGGATCTTCTCCGCGGCGGGCCGGACAGCGTGTGCCTGATCATGCTCATGGTCATGATCGATTCCCTCCTCGTGCTGATGGTCATGAAGAACCCGGCCGAGTTCCCTCAGAAACGGAGAACGGAGGACTGTCACCATGTAGGGAATCAGCAGGTCGGCCCTGGGGCGTTCACCGTAGACATGCAGGCTGGTCGGCGTCGTCTCTTCCTGGATGTCGTGAAGATACTTCGACACGACTTCAATCTCTGAAGACTCCAGCAGTCGCTCGGGCGGGCCCGAAATCTTGAGATCGGCGTCCAGATGTGCCTCGCGCGTCATCCGCGAGATGTCTTCGCGGAACTTCTGCTTCAGCGCTCCCTCTTCCAAGGTCGTCCACTTGTCGACGCTTTCGTGCAGGTTGGCGAGTTCGTCGCTGAGGCCCGCGTCGACGATCGGCGGCGGAAGATGGCTGATCAGAGTGCCGTATACCCTCCGCTTCACCGGCGAGGACTCGACCATGTTCTCGATGATCCATGGGTTGAAGTTCGGCATTCTCCCCATGATGACGTCGCACCAGTCGCGGCGGGCGAGTCCGTTCGGCTTGCCGGGAAGGGCGAACTCGGATCCGTGCGTTCCGAAGTGGATGACCGCATTCGCGCCGAACTCTTGCTCGAGCCAGAAGTACGTTGCCAGGTAGTTGTGCGGCGGCGACGTCAATTTGTCGTGCGTCTGGGAACTGGCGTCCTCCCGTCCGTGCAGCTCCCCTCTCAGCGGCTGCGGCAGCAGGATGATGTTCTTTAGAGCGATCCGAGGAATGACGATGAACTTCTGCCCTTTGTTCTCCCAGACCATGAATCGCCCGGGGGCCGGTCCCCATTTCGCCTCAAGCTGCTCCCGGCGGTCGGCCGGGACCTTCTTCTGATACCAATCGCGGTACTGCGCTTCGGGGACGAGGTCGGGATCGCCGTTGCGGACCAGCCGGTCGAGCTCCGCCGGAGCCCAGACGCCGACCTGCCGGCCTCGTTCCATCATCCAGCCGAGAAGCTCGTCTTCGTGGCGCGGAACAGGTTCCACGGCGTAGCCCCGCCGCGACATCGCCTCCAGGACGTTGAGCAGGCTGCGCGGGGCGTTGAGGTGCATGCCGGTCGAACTGCCGCGCATCAGTTCGCCCTTTCCCATCTCGCGGTCATAGTAGATGACCGCGATCTTCTTGTCGGCGACGAGGGTCTGGTTGAGGCTCGCGAACGAGAGAGCGCGCGAGATCAGGTGTTCGACCCGGTCAGGAATCGGCTGGAACGCCTCGGCGCTGCCGGCCCCCTGCGTGGTCCCTCCTGCGACCTGCGGTTCGATCGCGCCGATCAGTTCCTGCCCGATGATGTGAAACGCCAGCTCGCTGGAAGACAGGCCTTCCAGGCTCGACTGAAACTGATCGATCGACTGCTTGCGGATGAAGATCGAATGCAGATGAGGGACGTTCAGCTTCAGCCGCATCGGCAGCGGATCGCCGCTGTGGCAGGTGTGAATGACCGCGCTGGGGCCGAAGGTCACCGCCTGTTCGGCATATTGCGGAGAGCGGCCGTCGATGATTGCCGCGGCGATGGCTCCCTGCCGCTCGGCTTCCCGGATCAGGGCGTCGACGACGGCGGGTTGTTGAAAGGCAAGATGTGTGGAATGCACTGCGATCAGGAGCCGCGGTGCATCCTTCGGTACACCCTCACGTCCGCGACGCCAGGTCTCGAACGCCGCCGCCGTGGGAAAGAATTCCGGGTGATCCGGGTGGTAGAACCCTTCCCGTTCCACAATCTCGGGAGGTTCGATCTTGAGATCCCGCCCGAGGCGCTTCGCGGCTGTGTAGACGAGCAGCCTCCGCAGGTTTTCGCTCGACGACCCGTAATACTTCTGCGCCTCGGCATCCTGCTGGACCGCCCCCGGCGGCGAGATACTCTTCAGGAACTCGAACGAGTTCGCCTGGAAGACGATGATCGACAGCGAAGGGTTTTTCTCGCGGGCCTTTTGAATCAGGTTCTGGTACGCATCACGGTCCTCCTCCCGGAGATGCTGGACGTAGAGCACGCGAACCTGCCCCAGGTCGGCCACCCTTCGGGAAACCTCTCCGTCTTCAAAATAGACCAGCCGCAGGTTCAGGGCCGGAGCATACTTCTGAAACTGCTCGTAGATCCCGCCATGCAGTCCGATAAACCCGATATCCGCACCGGTGGGCGGCGCTTCAGGCGGGGCGGACTCCTGGCCGTGAGACTCCTGTCGCGACAGCCCCAACGTCGCGAGCAGGAGAAGAACTGTGGCCAGCAGCCGGACCAGTGACTTGACAGATTCGATGAGGCTCACCATCAGAATTCTCCCACCTTTTCCGCCCCCGCCCGACTGCCAAGAGCCTGGTAGACGGTGATGCTGATGTTCTCGGAGAAGAAGTGAACGGATCCGTCGGACATCGTCAGGTTCGCCCCGCCCGCGTGGGCGCTTCGAGCCGCGAAGTTGGTGCATCCGTAGTTGGGGGCAATGCAGTCGAAGTACCGGTGATTTGGCGTGTTGATCGTCGCCATGATGTTGAATTGAGGCTGGCCGCCGATCCAGACCGTCCCCCGATCCGACGCCGTCGGCGCTACTGACTGACATGTGGAGAGGTCTTGGGCGCTCGAGCCCGAGGCGTTGGTGAAGATGTAATTGTCGTCGACCGTCGCCGGATTCATGTCGCTCTTGAGCGTCTCACCGGCGGCGATCGTCATCGACAGCCCGTCCTTGATCCATTCGAGCCGAGTGTAAGAACTGTGGCCGAACAGGCCGTCGCAGTTGACATCGCGGCAGTTGCAGAGATTTCCCTGGCTTCCGAGGTAATTGGCGGGTGCGAAATTCGCATTCGCACGTCGGACCGGATCGCTCGGGCAGACGAACATCGCGATATCGACCGTCCCCACAGGATAGAAATCGGGATTGGTGTGAATGTTTGGCGAAACAGCCGTGACGCTTTCGAACGAGATCTTGTTGTAGAGCGCCGCCTGATCGACGAAAGGCAGGAGCGCCGTCAGCCAGCCGAAGTGATGGCGGGCGCCGGCGGAAATGCCGTCGGTGTAGGTGTCCATGTGGCCGGCCGGAAACATCCCGAACGTGGAGGCATAGTTGTGGAGACCCAGACCGAGCTGCTTCAGATTGTTGCGGCACTGGGCCGCCCTGGCGGCAGCACGCGCCTGCTGCACGGCCGGCAGCAGGATGGAGACCAGCACCGCGATGATCGCAATGACTACCAGCAGTTCGATCAGGGTAAATCCCCGCTGCGTTCGCACGTTCACGGTCGACTCCTCTGGGATGACACACTCTCTCGACATGACATACAGCGCCCCAAGGGCCGCCCGATGCTTCCTCAGGCCTCGCAATCTCCTCCGCAAGGAGACCCCGTGGGCCTTCAGAAAACTTCCCGGACATCGATCGTCGACCGGACATCACGCATCAATCCTCCCGCCCGGCAGGAACGAGACGCGGCGATCGACGCCTCAGTGGGAATGGCCGTGGTGGTCGTCGACACCCTTGGCTGTCTTCGCCCGGCATTCCGCACTGCAGACGATGAACTGGATGCCGTCGACAGTCACAAGGTTCTCGGCGGCGACAGACGGGATCTCACGACGACAGGCGATGCAGGTCCCCTTCCGTCCTTCCGGACTGGGGACGGCGGCCTGGGGATAGGGGGGGACTCACTGCATCCCGCGGCCCCGATCGTCAGCAGGCAGAAACAAAAGACCAATCCTCGAAACCTGGTCACAAGTCTCCCGTCGTAAGAAGCGGCTTCCCTGAGAATCCCCGGCTCACTGACGAGATCGCAATGCCCGTGCCACATTAATGATGCCTGGAGGCCAGCATGCAGGAGATCGGGCCAAGATCTGTTCGCCAAACGGCTTGTTGCGAAGGGAGCTCCCGGATCGAGGTTGCCACCTGGCAGCGTAGAGTGCCACGAAGCCCTCGCTCCCAAGACCGCAGGGCCAAAAAACGCCGTCGCGCGGCGAAAGATTGACCGAAACAGTCGAGTCTGTCTTCATGGTGCGCGCGGCCCTAGGTGAGCGAGTACGCCAACCGTCCGCCGACCCGGGCCGCCCTACGTACTGTCTCGATACAAAAAAGAGGGGCAGACCTTTCGGCCTGCCCCTCTTGGCGTTTCACATCAGATCAACCGGCTTACGACTCGAGCGCCTGCTGAGCGGCGGCCAGCTTGGCGATCGGGATCCGGAACGGGGAGCAGCTGACGTAGTCGAGGCCGAGCTTGTGGCAGAACATGACCGAGGAGGGTTCGCCCCCGTGTTCGCCGCAGATGCCGAGCTTCAGCTTCTCGCGGGTCGCGCGGCCGTCCTTGCAGGCGATCTCCATCAGCCGGCCGACGCCGGTCTGGTCGATCTTCTGGAACGGGTCGTCGCCGATCACGTCGTTCTCGCGGTAGAGCGGAATGAACGAGCCGTAGTCGTCGCGGCTCATGCCGAGCGTCGTCTGCGTCAGGTCGTTCGTTCCGAACGAGAAGAACTCGGCCGTCTTCGCGATCTCGCCGGCGGTCAGCGCCGCACGCGGGATTTCGATCATCGTGCCGACCTGGTAGTCGACCTTCACACCCTTCTCGGCGAAGACCTTTTCCGCCGTGTCGCGGATGATCTTCGTCTGGTGGTCGAGCTCGGTCTTGAAGCCGACGAGCGGAACCATGACTTCCGGATGGACTTCGACACCCTGCTTCTTGAGGTCGGCGGCGGCTTCGAAGATCGCCCGGGCCTGCATCGCGGTGATTTCCGCGAAGACGATGCCGAGACGGCAACCGCGGAAGCCGAGCATCGGGTTCGTTTCCTTCAGCTCTTCCACGCGGCGCTCGACCGTCTCCTTCGAGATCCCGACTGCCTTCGAGAGGCGGTCAGCGAGACCGGCGTCGTCGTGCAGGTGGTGCTCCGAGAGGAACTCGTGCAGCGGCGGATCGAGCAGGCGGATCGTCACCGGCCGGCTGCCGAGAGCCTTGAAGAGGGTCGTGAAGTCGGCCCGCTGGAACGGCAGGAGCTTGGCGAGCGCCTTCTCACGCTGTTCCTTCGTTTCCGAGACGATCATTTCCCGGAATTCCTGGATCTTCGAGAAGAACATGTGCTCGGTGCGGCAGAGGCCCACACCTTCACACCCGAAGGCGTCGGCGAGGTGCGCTTCGTCCTGCTCGGCGTTCGCCCGGACCTTGAGCTTGCGGTACTTGTCGACCCAGCTCATCAGCTGGGCGTAACGGCCGTAGGTCTCGGACTCTTCCGGCTTCATCGTCTTCTGGACGAGGACCTGGACGATCTCGCTCGGCTTGGTCTCCACCTTGCCGCTGAAGACTTCGCCGGTGAACCCGTCGATGCTGATCCAGTCCCCTTCCTTGAGGGTCGTGCCGCCGGCGGTGATCGTCCCCTTGTCGTAATCGACGACGAGGGCTCCGCAGCCGACGATGCAGACCTTACCCATCTGACGGGAAACGAGCGCGGCGTGCGAGGAGGCCCCGCCGAACGCCGTGAGGATCCCCTTGGCAACCTTCATCCCGCGAAGGTCTTCCGGGCTCGTTTCCTTGCGGACGAGGATCAGCTGGACGCTGTTGTCCTTGTTGTAGAGCGCTTCCGCGTCCGAGGCGTGGAAGACGATCTGGCCGGTCGCGGCACCGGGTCCCGCGTTGATCCCCTTGGCGATCAGGCGATTTTCCTTCGAGGCCTTCTTCTTCGCTTCGCTGTCGAAGATCGGCTGGAGGAGCTGGTTCAGGTCGTCCGCCGGGATGCGGCGCTTCTGGAGGGCTTCCTTCTCGGTGATCAGCCCTTCGTTGACGAGGTCGACCGCGATGCGAACGGCGGCGAAGCCGGTCCGCTTGGCGTTACGGGTCTGGAGCATCCAGACGCGGCCTTCCTGGATCGTGAACTCGACGTCCTGCACTTCCTTGAAGTGCTTCTCGAGCTTCTTGCCGATCTCGTCGAGCTCCTTGTGAGCCTTCGGCATGTCCTTGCCGAGGGTCTCTTCGATCCGCAGCGGCGTGCGGATACCGGCGACGACGTCTTCGCCCTGGGCGTTGATGAGGTAGTCGCCGCAGAAGCCGGGGGTTCCGACGGCACAGTCGCGGGTCAGGCCGACGCCCGTCGCACAGCCGTCGCCGAGGTTACCGAACACCATCGCCTGGACGTTGACGGCCGTCCCCCACTCGTGGGGGATGTTGTACATGCGGCGATAGACGATCGCCCGGTCGTTCATCCAGCTGCTGAACACGGCACCGATGCATCCCCAGACCTGTTCCATCGGGTCGGTCGGGAACTCCTGGCCGGTGTGCTTCTTGATGACCGCCTTGTACTCGGCGACGAGTTCCTTGAGCTGGGCGGCGGAGAGTTCGTTGTCGAACTTGACGCCCGCCTTCTCGCGCTTGTGCTCGAGGAGCTCTTCGAAGTGGTCCGGGTCGGTCTTCGTCTGGGGCTTGAGGCCCATGACGACGTCGCCGTACATCTGGATGAAGCGGCGGTAGCTGTCCCAGGCGAAGCGCTCATCGCCCGACTTCTTGGCGAGGGCGACGACGGTCTGGTCGTTCATGCCGATGTTGAGGACGGTGTCCATCATCCCGGGCATCGACTCGCGGGCGCCGGAACGACACGAGAACAGCAGCGGGTTGGTCGTGGAGCCGAACTCGCCCCCCATGACCTTTTCGACTTCCTTGAGGGCCGCTTCGACCTGGGCCTTGAGCTCGGGGGGATACTTGCGGTCGTTGGCGTAGTAGTACGTGCAGACCTCGGTGCCGATCGTGAATCCGGCCGGGACCGGGAGACCGATATTGCACATTTCCGCCAGGTTCGCCCCTTTGCCACCGAGCTCGGCCTTCATCTTGCCGTTGCCTTCACCCTTCCCTTCCGAGAAGGAATACACGTACTTCGTCGCCATGCTTGCGGGTCCTACTGGCTAAACAATTGTCGAGAAAGAACTTACGGCGCCGAGGCCAATACGCCACTGGATTGCGGCGGGCGCTGCGCAGAGTCTCAGCGGGATACCCCCGTGGAGAATTCCGCGGGACGGTACCAGCCGACGAGGCAATCTTCAAGGAAACGACAAGCGGGCGACCCGTGTTCGAACCGCTCAGCGACCTCTTGCCTGGGCCCCCTGGCCGGAGGCACAAGACGCCCTGCCAGGGGACGTCGATGGTCGTCCAGCGGGGACAACGCCCACCACTCCCGGCGTCCCTTCCGAAGCGGAGCGTCCAGCGAGATGCGAGTCCGCCAGCCGGTCAGGCGACCACCGCAACGGGACTGTTGAAGCGAGTCCTCCTGCGTCGACTTCTTTCCCACAGGTCGAAGTCGAGATCTCATTTCCGGGAGTGGGGATCGCGACCGGCAGTAAAGGGATTGACCAGCTGCGTCTGAAAGCGTCCATTTGCCGTGGTTGAAGCCTCGATTGGGCTCCCTTCCGCGATCGACGAACCGGAATCCCGATTTCTCCTTCGATTTGGTTCTCAGGTCCTGACTCCGCAACCGACACAGAAAGTCAGCCGAGCCGAACAACACATGACAGTCCACAACACCATCCGCCGCACGGTCATCTGGAGCCTCGCCGCCCTCTGCGGCCTGGTGATGCCGGCGCACTTGCCGTCGGACGGTGCCGGACTGCTTCGACACTTCGCCCCGCTCCAGGAGCGGATGCCCGTTGAGGGGGAGGGGGTCGCTCATGAGACTCCCGTGGAAGGGGAGAGCGAAGGCTCGGAGCACCAGCCCCCGACTGTCGCCCGTCGCGCCCTTCGATCGAAGTGGCGATCGAAGTGGCGGTCGGAGCACCGGTCAGGCGTCCGCTCCGTGATGGATCTCTGCTGGTCGAGCGGCTCGCTCGGCCGGTGTTCCCGGTCTCTTGTCAACCGCGATCGAGCCGCAGAGCCGCTTCCGCTCTCGGCGAAGGACCTCTGCGTCCGGCTCCAGACCTGGCGTTGCTGAGCCAGTCATCCGATCGGCCGACACGGCATCGCATTCCCGGCGAATCGGGCGCTGCCGACCGCTTCATCGCGATGCGTCGCCATCGGCACGGCTTCTTTCCTGTTTCGCGCCTCGTGACACGCATGAGCTTCGCGCTCCGTGCTGTTCGGCGCGGACTCTCCACTGGCCCGGGCGGCTGACGCCTGGCGGACGAAGTCGTTCTGCCCCGGCAGAACTCTGAATCACCCGTTCCGCGTGCGCAGTTCCTCGATCGGACTGCGCACCACCCCTCCTGACGCCGCCGCCGGTCTCGGCGCGTCGTCGACATCCGAAAGGACGATCTCATGAACGTGCGCTCCGTTCTCGTCTGGGGAGCCATCCCCGTCCTTGCCTCGATGCTCTCCGTCTCGGCGGAAGCGGCGTCGCCGCGGTGTTCGCCCCAAAGAGCCCGGCTGATAAGACCCTCTCAGCC
>JAEYWB010000692.1 GCA_023429275.1 Planctomycetota bacterium | reverse complement strand
TCCCGAACTCGACCGTCGCGATCCCGTCGACCTGCGGGTCTTCCAGCTTGCCCGCCTCGTAGCTGATGTGGAGGCAGTTCTCGTCGCTCGAATATGGCTTCGAGATGCTCGCCTTCACCGGGATGTTCTTTGCCGCGCAGTACTCGATCATCTCCTTGCGGCCGGGGAACATCGCCCGGTACTTCTCCATCCGCCAGGGGGCGATGATCTTGACGTCCGGCTGAAGCGCCTCGGCGGCGAGCTGGAACCGGCACTGGTCGTTCCCCTTGCCGGTCGCGCCGTGGGCGAAGGCGACGGCGCCGACCTCGCGGGCCCGCTGGAGGCACTTCTTGGCGATGAGCGGCCGGGCGATCGATGTTCCCAGCAGGTAGATGTTTTCGTACCTGGCCTGCCACTGCATGACCGGGAACGCGAAGTCGCGGCAGAGCTCTTCGCGGGCGTCGACCGCTTCGGAGGAGGCGGCCCCGATCTTGACCGCCTTCTCCATGATCGCCTGGCGGTCCTCGCAAGGCTGGCCGAGATCGACGTAAAGGCAGTGGACTTCGTAGCCCTCGTCCATCAGCCAGCCGACGAGAACCGAGGTATCGAGACCACCGCTGTACGCCAGAACGACTTTGTCTGCCACGGAACCGCCTGCCTTGCTGCCTGGAACACGGAAAACCGCCTGCGCGCAACGGGGCAAGGCGTCGGACGTAGATTTATCCGATTGAAGGACGGCGGACAAACCGTCGCCAGAGTCGGTTCGCGCTCGGGAGGAAAACAATAGCGGGCTCCGATTCGACCGCCCCACTCCGCGCGGAGTCGCGGTCTTGTGGTCCAGCCGGGCGGGCTCAATACTGCGCCGCCATGACGTTCCCGATTCCCTGCCCGAACTGCCGACAGACCGTGACAGCTCCGCTCGGTCACGGGGGACGGTACGTCTCGTGTCCCGCGTGCGGAGCCTCCTTCCTGGTCATCGACGAATCGACCCTCCCTTCGGACGAGATCCTCGAGTTCCGGCCATTCGCCAGGGAAACCGGGACTTCGGGGGCGGGAGCCTTCGAGGCGGCGGCTCCAGAAGCGGCGGCGGCTGTTTCCCGACGGACGCCAGTCGCCGTTCATCGGCTCGATTCCGGCGTGGCTGACGACGAAGCGGATGATTCGCTCAAGCCGCTGGCGACCGTTTCCGTGTTCCTCGGAGGGTTTTCCCTCGCTCTCATCTGCATTCCGCAGCTGGCGATTGTCAGTTCGGTCGCGGGCGTCTCGCTCGGAGTCATGAGCCTGCGAACGACGGGCCGGCATCGAGCGATCCTCGGAACCTTGCTCAATACCTTTGCGCTCCTTGCGGCCGGAGCCCTTTTCGTGGAAAGGCTGCGGGACTGGACTGGCCCTTGAGGGCCGGCCGACCTCGAAGCGGCCTTCAAATGGCGGGCGTGAATCCGCTACGGAACGGCAACGCCGCTCCAGCCGGTTCGGGCCGCTTTCGAATTCGACAGAAACAGCCGCCGGACGGGAGGCGCGACGACGCAACGCATCGCGAACCCGTTAACATGATCGCCGGTCCCCCTTGTTGTCGGCGGAGCCTATGAGTTCGCAAGCTGCCAATCCGGCCGCCTCCCCCTCTCTCCCCGCGCGGATCTCGCGACGCGCCCTGATCACCGGGATCACCGGACAGGACGGCTCCTATCTCGCCGAGCTGCTGATCGGGAAGGGGTACGACGTTTGGGGGATGGTCCGGCGGGCCTCGCTCAAGAACACGCAGCGGCTCGCCCCGCTCGAATTCGCGATGCACCGCGATGATCCGCGGCTGCAGCTCGTTCACGGGGACCTGACCGACACGTCATCGATTCGCCGCATTCTCGACCAGGTCCGCCCTGACGAGATTTACAACCTCGGCGCGCAGTCGCACGTCCACGTCAGTTTCGAGATGCCCGAGTACACGGCGGATGTCTCCGGCGTGGGAACGGTGCGCCTGCTCGAAGCGATTCACCAGCTCAAGATGCCGGCGCACCCGCGGTTCTACCAGGCCTCGACCTCCGAACTGTTCGGGAAGGTTCGCGAGACCCCGCAGACCGAAGAGACGCCGTTCCACCCCCGCAGCCCGTACGGCGCGGCGAAGGCCTACGCCTACGAGATCACGCGGGTCTACCGGGAGTCGTACGGCCTGTTCGCCGTGAACGGTCTCCTCTTCAATCACGAGTCGCCGCGGCGGGGCGAGACGTTCGTGACCCGCAAGATCACCCGGGCGGCCGCGGAGTTCGCGGCAGGCCGGCAGGAGAGTCTCAAGCTCGGCAATCTCGACGCCCGTCGCGACTGGGGGTTTGCGGGGGACTTCGTCGAGGCGATGTACCTGATGCTGCAGGCCGCCGCCCCGCGGGACTACGTGATCGCCACCGGGGAGACGCACTCGGTCCGCGAGTTCTGCACACTCGCCTTCGCCCGCGCGGGCCTCCCGCTCGAGTGGAAGGGGAAGGGGCTTGCCGAGCACGGCATCGGCCCCGATGGCCGGACGCTCGTCGAGGTCGACCCGAAGTTCTTCCGCCCGGCGGAGGTCGATCTCCTGATCGGCGACGCCTCGCGCGCCCGCCGCGACCTCGGCTGGCAGCCCCGTGTCAGCTTTCAGCAGCTCGTCCATATGATGGTCGATCACGACCTGAAGTGCGTCAGCGACGGGTGAAGGCCGGCGACCGGGCGATGCCGCGGACCGGCATCACGGCCGCTCGGCAACGCTCGTGCGACC
>JAEYWB010000657.1 GCA_023429275.1 Planctomycetota bacterium | reverse complement strand
CAGTAGACCATCCGGCGCATTGTCCGGCAGGCTGCCGCCGAGCTCCATTCGCGTGACGAGTCAGAAAAAACCGACGCCGCCCTGTCGGACGCGCCCCTCCTTCCAGAGCCCGAAACGGCCCCTCTCCTGTTCCGGAAGCAGGACTTCGACCCGGGCCTCTTCCGGGACGGCTGCAGCCGTCGCGAGTTCCTCGTCGGTCGGAGGCGGGGCGTTCATCCGCACGTTCTCGATCGCGTACTCTCCCTTGAGGAGACAGGGCTTTCCGTCCTGGTCGTCGCTCTCGAACTCTGCGCGAAAGCCGGTAATCCAAGGCTCCCCGGCGATCTCCTCAATGCGAAAGCTGTGGTAGAACGCCCGCCGTCCGGGGGGAAGGTCATCCCAGAACGACTGGGCGAACCGGTGGGCCGCTCCGACCGGCTGCACGTCCGGCCCGCGCAGGCCGATCTCGATCTGTCGAGGAAGCATCCCTTTCTGTGGATCAAGCCAGAGAGTCCGCCGCTGGGCAGGAGACGCCAATTCCACGACGACCGTTTCGATGCCGTCGATCTGTTCCTGCTCCGGGCGAAGTATCGTTGTCTCTGCAGGATCGGAGGCCCAGAGTTCAGGGTGAGCCGCCTGGTGCCGGAAGCCGAAGGCGATACCGATCCCTGCGAGGCTGGCCCGCGGCTCGAAAGTCGCCGGGCGGCTTGCGCGCAAAGTCGGCTCCGCCGATGAAGAGGCTTTGTCTTCGTGCTGCGACCGGAACGTCTCGATCACGAGAGCATCGTGACCATCGCCAAGCTCGGGATCGACTCCGAGTCCCCCGTCGATCCAGGTCCCGCCATACAGCACCAGCCGCCGGGCATGGACCGTGAAGGGCTCACCCTGCAGTCGCCCGATGCTGTGGAGCGAACTGCGGATCACGCACCGCTGTGGTGAGCCGTGGTACTCGTACTGGCCGGTCACGACACCGGCGGACCAGTTCAGTCTCGATTTCGCCTTGAACCGCGAGGGGAGGGGGCGCTCAAACGTCTCCTTCATCCGGCGGAGTGGATCGGGCAGCACCGGATCGGCGGCCGCCAGCGACCTGGTCAGCAGGCCGACCGCAGCGATCCCCCGCAGAAACGATCGACGCGACATGGCCTCTCCGTTGCTTCCAGACGGGGAAGCGGTGAGCTGATCGCTGGAAGCCGAACAGCTGTATTCTTCTCGAACGGCGGCCGACTCTCCACTCTCAAGCCCCCGACTGTGTCCAGTCAAAGAGCGGCTCAAGCTGCTTGCGGCTCGATTCCACGATGCGGATCGGCGGAAGGTTCAGATCCTTCGGCCAGTCCTTCTGGATCTGCTCGGCCCGCGGCGAGAGGAGCAGGATCTGCGAGTTCGGCGAAACAATCGGCGCGATCTTTTCGAGCAGGTCGCGAATGGAATCTCCCGTCCCGGCAACGAGGCTCGCGAGTCGGTCGAGAAGCTCGTCCATCCGCCCCCCCGACTGGCCACCCTGCCACAGGACCGTCTCACGGGCCTGCGCGCCGAACAACAGGGCCGCGTCCCGGCTCTGCCGGAGATGGTCGACACAGACCGTCGCGGCGAAGCTCAGGGCGAGCTCGAACTGTTCGTCCCACTGCCCCGCCGCCGACCTTGGGCTCCAGGCGTCGACGAGGACCACGAGGGCGGTGTCGCGGTTCTCGCGGAACTCGCGGACCATGAGCTCGCCGCGGCGGGCGGTCGATCGCCAGTGGACGTTTCGCGGGTCGTCCCCCATCCGGTATTCGCGGATGCGGTGGAACTCGTCCTGCGTGACGCCGCCGCGGACGACCGTCCGGTTGACCTGTTCGGCCGCCATCAGGAGCCGTCGCCGCCAGTCGGACCGCAGGCGTCCGACCCAGGGATAGACGAGCAGCTCATCCTGGGCGGGCAGGTTCAGCCCCCGTTCGACCAGCCCGAGGGGGAACTTCGTGTCGGCATGAAACGGGCCGAATCGATGCCGGCCGCGCCGCCGGAGCTGAAGCTGGTAGTGCCCCCGCTGCTCCCCTCCGGCAGGACACCGGACGAAGAGGACTTCGGGGGCGAGGTTCTCGCCCGACCCGGTGATGTGATCGCGGACGACGAGCAGCCAGACCGCCAGCCACGACTTGCGGTTGGTGAGCGTGACCTCGACCGAGAAGGGCTCGCCGACCATGGCCCGCGGAGGAAGCGTCCGGCTGACGGAGAGCCGCTTGAGCACCGTGAACGTGTGCCAGCCGTTCATGACGAACGGCCCGGCCATCATCGAGAAGACCAGCATCAGCGAGTTGGATCGCCCGATCAGCGCCCCGACCAGCAGGAAGAACATGATGATGAGATACGCCCGCCCCTCGACCGGCAGGCGGAACCGGTTCCGCACGACCCCGCGGTGTCCGAGGATCGGAAACCACTCGGCGAGGATCTCCTTGAGCCCCCAGACCGAGAACGCCGTCCCGCAGAACAGGATGATCCAGTGTCCCCCGCTCCCGAGCCGCTCGCCGATGAAGTTCGTGAGAAGCTCGAACGTCACGAGCCCGAGCCCGACCAGCATGGCAACGACACCGCCGGTCGACAGTTGTCGCGGCAGGTCGTCGGAGGGGAGGGCGGGCTGAGTCGAAGACATCAAGGAGCGAGCGGGGGGCTCGCAGAAGGAGTGCTGATGGCGTCCTTCGAAGTATCAGGGATCAGGTGACAAGTATCAAACGGGGCGATTCGCTGCTCCGCAGGGCGACCTTCCCGATCGCCCGGACTTCGCAGTCGCGTCGAAGGGACGACTCGGACGGTCTGGAAGGCCGGCCCTTTGAAGGTGGCAAGCCGCAGTGTTTGTTGAGGTTCTGAGTGCTGTGGCCTGATCGTGTCTTTTCCGGCCCGAAGGGCCATTCGTTCGTCCAGCCAGGCCCATCGGGCCCTTCAGGCCTTTGCTCCTTTTCTGTCGTGAATCACCCGG
>JAEYWB010000645.1 GCA_023429275.1 Planctomycetota bacterium | reverse complement strand
GTCCAGTAGCCCGCCGCGCCGGCCGCGGCAACCATCACCAGCAGGCAGGTCAGGAGGATGATCGACAGCCTCTTGGACCTGCGCTCCGCGAGCGTCAGACGCTCCGCGTTGATCCGAAGCCGGGTCTCCGCTTCGGCCTTGGCGGTCGCGTCCATCGCGGACTTTCGTTCCGCCTCGAGCTTGGCCTGCTCCTGTCGGTTGATGTAGTCCGCCACCGCGTCGGCGACTTCCTGGGCACTCGCCGGCCGATCCGCCGGATCCCTCGAGAGGCACGTCTTCGCGAGCTGAACGAGCTCCGGAGCGGCCCCGCACGCATCCAGCCGCTCACGGGCTCTGGCCAGATCGCCTCCGTAGGACATCAGGAATGCCGTTCCGGCATCCGGGCAGTCGAATGGCGGAGTCCCCGTCAGAATGGAGCAGAGGGTTCCTCCCAGACAAAACACGTCCGATCGCCGGTCGGCGACCCCCGCGCGATGGACGGCGATCTCCGGCGGCAGGTATTGCGGTGTGCCGAGGTGGCATTCCCAATCGTCGCGACTCTCCTCGTCTTGAGCGCGTCCCGCAGAAGCTTCCCCTTCGGCCGTGCCGCCGGCTCGCTCCGGGTGGTCTGACGGCATGCTGACGGTCTTTGCTGCGTCGGAGACGGTGGAGGAGAAGTACGTCGCCAGGTCGGCGGGGGAGCGATTCCCGCCTGTCACGCGGACCTGCACCTCGCCGAGTTCGGCCGCGTACCCCCAGTCCATCACGTAAGCATCGCGAAACCGGCCGATCATGACGTTCCCGGGCTTCAGGTCGCGATGGATGATGCCGACGCCATGGGCATAAGCGATCGCCTGGCAGATCTGCTGAAAGTACTGGATGTACTGGAACTGGTCCTCCAGGGGGCTGGACCTCGCCTCGAGCAGCCTGGAGAGGGCGGCCCCCTCGATCAGTCGCATGGCGAAGTACGGAAGCTCCCCCTCCGATGTCCGAACCAGCCCCACGTCATACACGGGGACAATGTTCGGATGCTGCAGCTTTCCGCTGAGCCGCGCTTCGCGCCGCATCCGCCGCAGGATGGAAGGGGTCCGCGCCAATGTCTTCAGCGGGACCTTGATCGCTGCCGGCCGGCCGAACCTTTCATCCTCGACCTGGAAGATGGCGGCATTCCCTCCCCAGCCGACAAGATCGATCACGCGGTAGTGGTCGAAGTCTTCGATCCGAACGAACTCCGGCTGCCCTTTGATCGGTCCGTCCAGAGCTTCCTGAGCCCGGCGGCGGTGATCGAAGTAGTCGCGCAGCCGCTGGGCATACTGCGAATAGCGGCGAATGACCTCTACCGGGTCCAGGGGGGTTCCGCGGTCGAGTGACGTTTCGTACTCGTGAACCGCGTCGAGATAGCCGGAGATCTCGGCATCGTCATCCGCGTCTCGTTCTTCGTCCTTCTTCAGGGACGAATCGTCATGCCCCCTGGCCTGGTCATCGTCTTCGGGTGGTCCGGCAATCTGGTTCATCAGGGTTCCCCCAATCGATTGAGGAGATCGCGGAGCTTGACGAGCGCCCGTTCGATCATGCCGGTGACGGCCTTGGTCGTGACGGGCTCGCCCCCTTCACTCATGTGCGTTGCAATGTCGTCGATCGCCCAGCCGCCGATGAACCGGGCCAGCACCGCCTGCCGCTGCCGGGGGGGAAGGACTTCGATCGCCTCGTAGGTGGCCTGCAGGAGCTCTTCCTTCTGCAGCCGGCTGCTCACCGTCGAAAGGTTCGCGGCGAAGAAGTTCTCGAACTGGGACTGCGACTCGGTGATGAAGTCCTCGAACGACCGGGTTCGCCCACCGCCCCGCTTTTCCGCGCCGTGGCGCCGCAGACTATCGACGACTTCGCTGTTGAGAAGACTCAGGAGCCACGCGGCCCGCTGGGGACGCGTCTCTCCACGGCACTCGTCGATGCGGGACAGCGCCCTGACCAGCGTCGACGAGACAACATCTTCGATCTCCATGGCGGGGGGCCACGGAAAGAGGTAGCGGAGCGAACGAGCCCGGCCGAGAAGCATCGTTCGGAACTCTTCGAGATCTATCGTCATTGGTCTTCACCAGTCCTGTCCCGGTCAGGACGCAACAGCGGCGGGATTTCCTCGAACGAAACGGAATCCCAGGAGACGATTTCACGCGATTCCGCCCGGCGCCCTCGATGAACGACTGTCTTTTGCGATCCCGTTGCCGACGCCCGACGGAACGAAAGAGTCCCGAATATATCAGCTTTCCGGCTGTTTCAAGCGAGGGTCCGCAGGCTCGGCTGCGTCACGGAGTGAACCGGTCAGGGAGAATTGCGGAACGAACGTGCTTCGACGTGCGGATTCGTTCGCGTGGCACCCCGCGCGGCCAGGCGGTTCCTTCACGCCTTCTTCGGCCGAAGCGAGCCCGGGCCCCGGGCGCTGTCGCAATGATCGCCGGAAAATCTGGAACTCGTCCGAGGAAGCCGAGAGCCGATCGCGTCTGTCAAGGTGTTGCCGTCCCACTCCGAGCCGGTAACTCACCTTCCGTGCGAGGAGACTCAGATGCCGTCTTTCAGCAAATCACCGGTTCGCTCCCTGCTCCCCTTCTTCATGGCGGCCTTGGTCGCCCTCTCCTCGACCGGGGTCGCCAGAGCCGACGGCGACATCGATCAATCGGCCGTCGACAGAGCCCATCGCTTTCTGAGCACTCCGCAGCAGGGACAGTACATCCTCAGCTTCGCCCACTTCGGAGCGGCCTACCGGAGCCACCGTCACTCCGAAACGCGGTTCGTGAAAGACGCCTCGGGGAACAGGATCCCCGGGGAATTCGCCCTGGTCTACAGCTTTCGCTGGGACGACGACGGGGTGACCGAGCTGGCCTTCCTCTGCGACGCGGCGGGCAACGTGGGCCAGATCGCGGTCATCAGTTCGAACGGCATCCTTCAGAAGCCGTTCGCCCTGGCGGATGCGACGATCCAGATCCTCGGCAACCTGGTGATCGAGGCGCTGAAGAACGACCTGCAAGATTCCGATCGCCGCGAGCTTCAGCAGATCGTCAACTCCGCGAACTCGAGGAAGCTTCTGGAATGGGCCCTGGCCTTTCGTCAGCGGGTCGGTCGGTGAGCGGGTCCTCGG
>JAEYWB010000485.1 GCA_023429275.1 Planctomycetota bacterium | reverse complement strand
TCCCTGCGGCGGCCAGGTTCTGGATCCTGACCGTCGGGAACGGCATCGTCCTGGGAGCCTTCGCTCTGTTTCTGATCTTCGGTCGCCATCCCGACAGGTGGTTCTTTACCGGCCTGGCGCTTGTCGTTGTCGGGGGAATCGGAAACCTGATTGACCGCATCCGGCTCGGCGGACGAGTGATCGACTTCCTGATCATCGGACGCGAGCTGCCGCTCCAGACTGGAGTCTTCAACGTGGCGGACGTCGCCATTACGGTCGGCTTTCTCATGCTGATCCCGCTCGTCGCCTTTGGCGAACAGCAACCGAAAGAGGGACAGGCCCCCGCCGTTCCCGCGACCCCGCCTCAGGCCGGGACATGAGCCCAGCCAGTCTTCGCCGCTCGAAGCGTCACCTCGGGGCCTCCGGGCCGATTGCCCGGATGGGGCTGCTCACCGGTCTGATCGGGTTTCTCTCCGCCAGCGCCGCCTGTGCGCAGGACCGGGTCCGGGTTCAGTATCCGGAGAAGCCGGGGGTGGTCGTCCTGATCGGGGAAGTCGAGGACTTCCTTGGCGAGTCCCTGACAATCCGCCTGAAGACCTCGGGGGCGGAGATCGTCCGATCGGATCAGATCCTGGAGGTCGAGACCTACCACACTCCGTCTCACCGCGAGGGACTCGATCTCCTCGACAAGGGAGAGACGGATCAGGCCCTCAGCAGGCTCGAGGCGGCCCTCAAGGAAGAGAACCGGAAGTGGGTCCGGCGACGGATCTACGCGGCACTCGTCCGAGGCTACTCTCGCAAGGGGGACCTGCTCTCGGCGGCCCGCTCGTTCGAGGTAATCCTCGTCGAAGACCCGTCGACAACCCACTGGGCGGTTGCGCCGCTCGTCTGGTCGCCGACGCCCGTTGGCGGCCCGCTGCGGAATCAGGCGCGAGCCTGGCTGACCGATCCGCAGCCCGGGCTGCGGCTGCTCGGGGCCAGCTTTCTTCTGCTCGATCCCACCGAGGGGGAGCAGGCGCGGAGAGAGCTCGCGGACTTGGCACGCTCGCCGCAGCGCCCGATTGCGCCTCTGGCGCGGGCGCAGGTCTGGAGGACACGGCTCGCCGAGAGTGCTATCAGGGAGAACGAGCTCCAGAGCTGGCGGGCGGAGATCGAATACCTGCCGCGATCGCTCCGCGCCGGACCGCAGTACCTTCTGGCGAGAGGCTATCTGACGAGGAGCGCCCCGCGCGATGCCGCGGCGGAGTTCCTGTGGCTTCCCGCCGTCTACTCGGACCTGGAGGTCCTTTCCAGCCGTGCGCTGTGGGAGGCAGCGGCCGCTCTCAGGGAGGTGCAGGGAGATCGGGAAGCGAGCACGATCCTCCGAAGCCTGGTCGAGCAGTATCCGTGGTCGGTCGAAGCGGTCGAGGCCAGAGCTCTTCTGGCCGCGGAGAAGCCGGAGGGCTCTTCAGACGCCGATGCCCGATAAAGGTTCGCGGAAGGGGCCCATTGCTGATCGACACCCTTTCTTCAGTGTCCGGGCCACGCAACGCGGGCGATGATCGAGCGCGGGGCTACCAGGGTTGAACGCACTCGCATTCCGGCGGACTGTTCTGTCAGCGGGACAAGGCACTACGGAGACGGGCCGGCAAATCCCGCGTTGATCAACTGCTGGTTGTTGTTCGCCCACATCCCGCTGGCACCGTTGGTGAGCGTCCGGATGCCGGCGATCGTCGTCAGCAGAATCAGAGCCAGGACAACGGCGTACTCGACCGAGGTCGTGCCGGATTCTTCGCGGAGAAAACGGGTGAGGTACTTCATGGCGGCTTTCTCGACTGAGGAGTCTCAATCTCGCCGCAACCCTAGGACGGAATCCCGAACGCGGCGGAGATGGCAAATCCGGTCGCAGCGGTTTTGACCGAAAAGGTCTCGCCAATCGCTCGAACCGGCACAACCGGACCCGCCTGCGGATCCAGCGCAGCCGTCACGCCACACCGCAGGGGACGGGACGTTACGGAGCCACCACCCTGGGCTCGAACGGCATCACATGGACGAATGCCTTCCCCGATTCGTCGAGCTTGAGGACGGCCGTCAGCTTCGCCTGGTGGACGACGCTGTTGACGACCAGCGCGTACGCCAGCTTCCTGGGGGGATGGCTGACGAGCACTTCCGCCGGCCGGACCTTCCTGGCCTCGCACTTGGGGTAGTCGATCAGGATCGGGATCTCCGCCCGCTCGGAGCAGGCGGCCAGCACGATATCGAGCGGCTGCCCTTCAAAATCCACCTGGCCGTTCTTGAAATAGCCCGGGGCGATCTCGTTCCGGGGCTGAACGGGATCGGGAGGCCAGCCCATCGGCCAGGGATCCTTGATCGCCGAGAGCGGGTAGATCGTCAGTTCGATGTTCCCCGACGGCGTCCGCTGCGGCCGGAAACCGAGGCCGGCATCCTCCAGGAGGATCGCGAGGGCCGTCCCGCGAGAGAGTCCGACCGGGTCGATCCGGATCCGGTGTTCCGTCGTCAGCGCGGAAAGGATCGTTTCCGTCGAGGTGTGAAGTCTTACCGGATACTGCCCCTCGCCTTTCCAGTCCCGTCCGGCAAGCATCTCGTTGAGAGAGAGTCCCTTGCAGGACTCAGCGGTCGGCTTCCCGAGGCTCTCGAACAGGGCTTCGAACTGTTCCTTGTTCAGCCCCCAGGTCGGTTTCCCTTCCGGAGACCCCTGGGCGCCATAGATCTTCAGCTCCTCGATCCACTCCTTGACCTTCTCCCGGTCGGCCGGCGTGTAGGTCCGGTCGAAGAACAGCACCTTTCCGCGGGGGTCGAGACGGCCGACGATCGTGACGGTGCGGATGGTCCCCCGGGTCGACTCGGTCGTTGCAGGCTTCTCGCCGATGAGCCCCTGCCGGAGCTGCGCGGAGATGCCGATCGACTGGAAGAAACGGCCCCACTCCTGAACCTCGGCTCCCGCTCCGACAGAGGGGATGATGATGTCGACGTCGATGATCGTCTTGATGTTCCCGGGCCCGAAGGCGTTCCCCGCCGGCGCCTGCGGTCGGACGGGCTTGGGCGGAGTCGCCACTTTCGCAGGCGTCTCCCCCTTGGGAGTCGATGACTTCGGTGTCAGCAGGACCTGCGCCTGGACCGTGGAGGCGACAAAGAGGGGCACCGCGCACAGGAGGGCCGACAAGAGTCTACGAGGCATGGTTCCTCCCGGCGCAAGGCTTGAAGGGGCTCCGCACGAAGCGGTGAGCCCGGCTCTTTCATTATCAGGCAATTCCGATCGCCCGGTGAAGAGGAAGTTCGGCCGAAGCGGTCGGCTTTGAGCGGCCGGTCGAAGTGGGGGCGGGGGGGAGGGGCTGAGCGGCCTTTCCTTCAGGCCGAGGTCAGGACCTCGTTCTCCGGCAGCAGGACGCAGCTCAGCACGCCGTCTTCTTCGCCTCCGCTGGTGTCGAGGAGGATTCTCCGGCGGCTCAGCTGCACGGAGGGGACGCGGACATGCCCAGAGACGACCGTCAGGTGACAGTCCGGCGGGGACGGTCCGAGTGTCGCCTGCTTCGAGCAGAGCCACGGCGGACGGCTCAGGGAGAAGTCCCGCTGGTGGAGGATGGCCCGCTGCACCTCGAACGCCTTGTGGGCGTCGAGGCCGGCATGCACGAACAGGTACTCCGGGTGCTCGACGCACCACGGGAGAGACGCGAGGTACTCCCGGTGCGCCGGGGGGACTTTCGCGATCAGGTCCTGGAGGTCGCCCCAGTTGGCTCCGTAGGAGTCGAACGTCGGCTTGGCGCCGTAATGGTCAAGCCATCGCTTCGACCAGTCGGAGTCTTGCGGGACCGGGACGCATCCGAGCGAGGCGGCCATCGCCAGCTCATGGTTCCCGGCGATGGCGGTCGTTCGCGGGTGCCGCCTCTGAAGATCGAGGACGAGGTCGATGGCCCCGTGCGGGTCCGGACCGCGGTCGACGAGGTCGCCGATGAACACAATCCAGCGACGCTCGAAGTCGGGCATCCGCTCGAGCTGCGTCAGGATCGCCCGCACGCGATCGACATGTCCATGGACGTCGCCGAAGAC
>JAEYWB010000450.1 GCA_023429275.1 Planctomycetota bacterium | reverse complement strand
ACGAGGAGCCGGGCCGCCAGCCGTCATGCTGCCGATCCCGTGGTCCGTGGCTCCCCCATCCCCGACCGTATTCCGGAGAACGATGCGAGCCGTGATGCCGGAAATCGTCCGGCCGACCGGCCCGTTGGCCGTGGAACGATCCACCGCGATGATGGTGTCCCCAGGCGGCTGACGACCGGGATCGGGGCCCGTTGCGCAAGTGCCCTTCCCCTCTCCAGCCCGGACGGCCATGGACCCGATCGGGACCGTGGCCTCGGTCGTGATTCCACCCGAAGCGCGGACCAGATGAGGAACCGGGCCGGAATCCGCCGAAGCCCCCACGATGGCTGTGAGCGAACGATGGCCGGCCGCGGCCAGATGACGAACGCCCCTCCCACGGCCGACGGAGTTCCGGCCGATGCGAGTCGGAGGCCCGGCCGACCGGTCCCCCGCCGCCCCCCCTTCCATCGCGGTGATCGCGGTCGTCCCGGCCCCGGTCTTCGCGATCGCGGCCAACGTGGCGGTGATCCTGTCGATCACGCTCCCCGCGGGACGATGCGTCCAGGCGCGGCGGGCCGGGGCGGTCGTCGTCTCGGGAACCGGGGCCACCTGAGGGGCGTGGTCCCGGCTGAGCAAGCAATGGGGAAACTGTTCCGGCCACCACGAGAGCGGCCACAAACGAGATCAGCGAGCGTCGCATGACATCCATCCTTCTGTAAACGAGAAACTCCTCCGCGCGGGCCGGCGGTGCGAGACACCGACCACCCTCTATTCCTTCAACGTGCCGCGAGCGCCCTGACTGCCGCCCGGTACACCGCCTGCCACGCCTTTGACGACGTCGCGAGCCGGGGTCGGCAGCGAGGACAGATCGCGAACTCAGCCGCCAGGTGATGCCCACACCGCGGACACGGGTTCGCCGCCTCATCTCCCATCGAGCTTCGGACAGCCGCTGTCGACGACTCTTCACGGACTTCCAGCCGCCCCGCAGGACGCTCCGGTGAGCGGTCCGTCACCTGGGATTCGTTGAGCAGCCTCAGGACTCCCGTCTCCGAGAGAGACTCCGCCGCCTCGCGAGACGGCTTCGGAGGAATGGGGCGGGGACGTTCGGTTCTCCCTCGCCCGATTCCGTCCGTGTCGGTTCTCTTCACGATGTCGCTCATCGGTCCATCTCCCGGTCCACACCGCCTTCCCTGCCTGTCTCACGACGAGGGGCGAGGATCTGTCGGCAGAAGGCTTGTTGCGGAATGGAACCCGACACCGCCTCGGGCGATTCGCGGCTTCATCAAGAGAATAGGAGCCGGCCCTGTTGTCTGGAGATCGCGTGAATCCCGCCGGCCGATGGAGCCATATTCACCGCGCCGTGCGCGACGCTCACCGGTTCTTTAAGCCAGACATTGCCATCGCATGAGGCCGTGACGACCCGGCCGGTCACGCAGTCGTGGCACCGCGGATTGCCAGGAACGGACGCCAGGACGGAGTCTTCTGACCACGAATAGCACGGGTTTCACGGATCGACAGACAGAGATTGAAGTCACCGGGTCACGTGGCCTGATGGAGTCTCGACCGGCTTGGGCTTCACACGAAGCGTGAAAACCCTTTCTGCTCCGTGCTATCCGTGGTTTCTTCCGACGTGTCTGGCCACTGCGCTTCGACGAATTCTTCGGACAACCGAAATCAGAGGCCGATCAAACGACACGCAGCGCGAAGCCGCAGCGATTCTCTGCGGTCCCCATGCAGGTCAGCCCCTTCAGACGTTCCTGCGGAACGTGTTGAATGTCGTGTACTCCCAGTGTCGATAGAGCTCCGACTGGCGGACAAGATCCGCATGCGGACCGATCGCCTCGACCTTTCCCTCGTGCAGCAGCACGATGAGGTCCGCGCGGCGGACCGTCGAGAGCCGCGTCGGGATGAAGATCACCGTCCGGTTTGCGGCGAGGCGCTGGTAGGCGTCGTCGATGACGTCCTTGGCGTTCGAGTCGAGCAGCCGCTCCGGCTCCTCGATGATCAGGACCGCGGGGTTGCGCAGCGCCGCCCGCGCGAGGCCGATCCGGAATGACTGCCCCGCGTCGAGCTGCTCGCCGTGCTCGCCGAGAAGCTGCTCGTAACCCTGCGGCAGCTTCTGGATGAACTGGTGGGCATGCACGAGCTTGGCGGCATCAGTCGCCTGGTTCACCGTGAACTTCGGATCGCCGCAGGTAATGTTCTCGAGCACCGTACCGGTGAAGAGCGGATCGTCCCCCCCGACGTAGAGCATCTCGGCCCGGATCGATTCGAGCGTTCCCCAGGCGATGTCTTCGCTGTCGGCGAGAACGCGACCCTCCTGGGGTTCGATGAACCGCGGCAGCATGTAAGCGACCGCACGCGGGATCATCCGGTCGAAGGCGACGAGTGCAACCGAGGTCCGGGCGGTGATCCGGAGGTCAAAGCGGTCGAGGAGCGTCTTGTTGCCGACGCTGTACGAGACGTTCTCGAAGATGATCGACTTCGACACCGGTTCGACGAACTTCGCTCCCACCGCCTGGCTCACCTCGGGGATCGCCAGCAGGTAGCGGTTGACCGCCTGACCGGCGATACCGAGCGACTGACGGACCTCGGTCTGCTGCCGCAGAACGCTTGCGCACCGCGTGAGGATGGCGAATCCGAGCAGGAAGGTCGCCGCCAGCGAGATCGGAATCGGATGCGTGAGCGAGAGCGTCCGTGCGCCGACAAGATACAGGACGACCGCCATCAGGACCGCGAGGCCCGCCCGCGCGGTCAGGGTCGTTCCCCCTTCGAGGTTCTGCCCCATCAGGACGTCGCGGGTGAGCTGGCCCATGTACTTCTGGAACTGTGCGTGCTCGAAGTTCTCCATCGCGTAGCCGCGGACAAGCCGAGGCTTGCTGAGCCCCTCGGCAAGGGTCCGCATGACCCCTTCCGAGCGGGCCTCCGCGAGTCGCCGCTGCGCGCGACCGAGCTGGCGTTCGTGCCAGAAGAGCCACCACCCGGCGACGAGCGGGACCAGCGCCTGCAGAGTCAGCCGCCAGTCGAGCCGCAGCAGGAGTCCGAGCACCAGGAGGGCGGTGAAGACCTCCCGCCACCAGGTCCGCGACAAGGTGAAGACGCCGTCCCAGATCTGGCCGGTCTCTTTCATGAACAGCGAGACGACCTGCTCATGCGACCGGTCGTCGAGACCGCTGAGACCGATCCGGAGCGACTGCCGGTGCAGTTCGTTGCGGACCTGCGTCGTGCTTCGCGCGGCAATCGACGAGGCGAGCCGGCGGATCCGGGCGCGGCACATCGTCCACAAGGCGGCAAATGACGCCCAGCCGAAGATCAGCCAGAAGAGCGACCCGCGGTTCGTTCGCAGGACAGGGATCTGCATCGCCCCCGAGAGCCACCGTCCGACGGGATAGTGTCTGACGTTCCAGGCGGTCGGCATGAGGCCGGCGTCGCGCGTCGGGAGCGGCTGCGTTTCCTGGAAACCGAAGTACGCGCGGGCCGGTTCGATGTCGGAGGGAGCGAGGTCGAGATTCCCCTGGTGGACCAGCAGGTCGACCAGCAGACAGAAGATGACCAGAACGAAGACGACCGCGACCGCCGCCAGGAGACTCCAGGCGATGAGCTGCACTCCCTGGCTTTGCAGCCAGACGCGCCGCGGAAGGACCCGTTCGAAACCGGAGGAAGCCATATCGGAGACCTGGAGGCCGCGAGCGGGCCCGACTCGTGGTCGGCCAATCCGTGACGGAACTCCGCTCCTTCAACTCCGGGTCCGGCGGCATTCCACACCGCCGGACGCTGCGACTCCGGCCATTCCGGCGCCGCATAAGCCACGATCTGCGTCAGGCCAGGTCGCGGTCTTCAAACAGGATGAACGACAGCAGGACGATCGCCGTGGAGTAAACCAGGGCGTAAACCGCTGTCGTGACGACGTACGCCGCCGGGATAATCTTACCCGTCGAGACCGCCGCGGACATATTGAAGACTTCCAGCGACGGCAAAACGGTGGCAAAGAACTGCGCCACGAAGGGAACAAACGGGATATCCTGCAGAGCGTTCTTGACGAGCACCGGCATCAGGTGCCCGACGATGAAGATCGAAAAGCACGCCGTCATGTTGACGATCATCGGCATGCGTGTGGAAATCGCCACACTCACCGCCGACATGACCGCCGCTTCGAAGAAGATCAGGGCCAGGCCCGGCAGCAGCGACAGGGCGACTTCGAAGCGGTCCTTCTGCGGATACGGGATGTTCCCACGCCATTCGAAGTATTCGAGAAGCTCCTTCCCCTGCTCCTTCTGATCGAATCCGAACTTGAAGTACGTCAGGAAGATGAGCGCCGCGCCGACGATGGCGATCATCCAGAAGGCCGCCTGGATGATCCCGAAGTACTTCCCGAGAATGAACTCGCGCCGCGTCACGGGCTTCGACAGCAGGGTGATCGCGGTCTTCCCTTCGATTTCTTCCGCGACACTGAGGCTCGCCGTCCAGATCGCCAGGATCAACGCGCACACCAGCGTCGTCGCCAGGCCGCAGTCGATGAACATCTTGGTGTCATCGCCCAGCGAGAAGAACGGCAGGTAGTAGTTCGTGATCCCGATGATCACGCCCAGGATCGCCAGCAGGATGAACACCGGCTGACGGATCGCTTCCTTGAGCGTCGCCCGGGCGATCGATCCGGTCCGGGTGAAGTAGTTCACCCCGATGAAGACCGCGAGAACGAGGCCGAGACCGGTGAGGACCGTGGCCGTCGGCGACGCCGGAGCCTGGATCGGCTGCTGGGCGAGAAGGGTCGAAAGCAAGGAATTCATCGATGAGTCAGAATGCAAGGATGACAAAGACGAATGAAAGACCTGCCGGGACCGCTCCAATAAGGACACGGTCTCCGTCATCCCGCCGTCGCGCATCGACGCCGAACGAAAATAAGGGGCGATCGACAGCGCACGAAAGGACTTACGAACACTCTACCCGGAGGGAGAAGCGGAAGGAACTGAGCCGAAGCGGAAACGGCCGTTCAGGTGCGCACTGCCGCACGCCTCACCTCGCAAACTCGGCGAGGCTTCTCGGAACGCCCCATCTTGTGATTCTGCGGAGGTTTGCGCGACGCGGTGAGACATTTGCTCCGGGGCGACGGTAGAATCCCTGACCGTATTCGCCCCTCCGCGGGACCCTTCATGGCGATCTTTGATCCGATGGCGGCCGCCCGTCGCCGCCGTCTTTACCTCTTCGGGCTGATTCCGACGAGTTCCGGGAACGGTTCCCCGGGATCGACCGCGCCCGGTCCGACGGCCGCCGACATCTCGACGACTCCATCGGATATTCAGTCTCCCCCGGTTTCCACGTCGAGGTCACCCGTCATCCCGGGATCGGCCAGGCCGCCTGCTCCTGTCCGCCGCAACTTCCGGCCTCTCCGGGAGGCGGTGCAGGACCGTCAGAACTCGATCACGTGGCTCTTCACCGGACAGAGCCTTCCGGGACAGTTGGGCGAAGCATCGGAGATCCCCCTTTCCGGCATCGTCGGTCTCTACGTTCGCAACTACCTCGAACGAACCTCCGATCCGATCATCGACACGACAGGGCCCGACCTGCGGGTCATCGATCTGCTGCAGCAGTTTGAAACCCGGATCGAGCGATTCCAGCCTCACGTCGTCGTCATCGGAGGCAGCCTGATCGAAGCGGACCGGGGAATCGACGGCCTGCCGAAGTTCGAACGGAACCTGGTCCGGCTGATTCACGCCTGTCGCCGGCTCGGGAGTGACGTCGTCCTGCAGACGCCGCGGTTCGTTCCGAGCGCCTCGCAGGCCGAGGAGATCGACGGCCCCGTTTACATCGAGGCGATCCGGAGTCTCGCCGCGGAGCAAGGGGTCGGGCTCGTCGACCACTGGAGCGCGGAGGCAGTCCGGCCGCTCAACCCGGCAGTCCACCTCGTTCCGGATCCGTCCGCCAACGCCTTCGACGTCCGAAGCGGCGGAGGGAGGAAGGACGGGGACGGAATGACGCTGCTCGCGCGGTTCGTCAACGATCTCGAACTGCCCGGAGCCGACTCGAACTCGGCCGCAGCGAGCGGCACCGCCTCAAGGCTTGAAAGCTGATTCAAAGCCTCTATGCCACAGAGAGCGCAGAGGACACAGAGAGCTCTCTGTGATCTCTATGTCCTCCGTGGCTAACGTCGTCGCTACCGAAGAACGGACTGGCCTGGTGTTTTGAAATCGCTTCCTGGCGAAACGCGCCGGGCGGGTGCGGCTCTCACGACGTGGCTTCCCGACGAACCCGAAGACGTTCGGTGTGGCGGATCCAGCCGACGATCTCCTTCATTCGGTGCGCGAAGGGAGCGGACTCGATGAACTCGTCACGCCGCGAGAGGTACATCCCGCTCCAGGGCCCCGTCGGCTCCGGGAGGTCATAGCCCCCCGCGTCCGTGATGAGCAGAAAACTTCCGTCGGAGTATTCCCGCTTCCACGCGCGCGAGACGCCGGGGATGTGCCACACCTGAAAACCGAGATCGACGAACAACCGGCTGGTCGAGGGCATGGAGTCAGTCTGACGGGCGGGCTGTTCGATGGGCATGAATCGCAGCGCGGGGCATCCATGGGGCGC
>JAEYWB010000366.1 GCA_023429275.1 Planctomycetota bacterium | reverse complement strand
GTCCGAGCCTGCCTCATCGCAGGGTCGGCAAAGCGGTCGATGATGACGGAACCGCGCATTCGCGGCCTGTCCCTCCGCCACAGATGGCCGAGGCCCCGTTTCCCGTCCGTTCCTCCACGTCCCCGCTCCCGCCGGACGGTGCCGACCCGGTCCCCCGCACGCTCGAGGAAGTGCCGGAGAACCACCAGAACGTGGTCGAAACTCCCCGGGCCTTCCCGGGGGTTCGTGTTCAGCCCTCGGCAGAGCCTGTGACGCCTCCTGCCGCGCAGGGGCCGGATCTTCTCGAGATGCGCCGCGAGATCGACCGGCTCGCGGAGTCGCACCTCCAGGAACAGCGGGCCGAGATCCAGAAGGCACAACTGGTCCTCTCGGAGATGCAGAACGCAAAGCAGATCGATCTTCTCCGCGACGAGATCCGGACGCTCCGTAATGAGCAGGCCGAACTCCGCTCGGCAGCGTCCGCCCGTCCGGTCCCCCCGCCTGAGACGCCGCCAGCTGTCCCCACTCCGCCTCCTGCCGCCACTCCTTCCCCGACGCCGATCCCGGTGGTCGCGCCGACTCCGCCTGCGATCGAGATCCAGAGGGGTGAGGATCCCTCGCGGTACATGATCCGGCTCCGCGGAGCATCGCTCGGCGCCGCCGTGAATGAACTCGCCGTGCTCGCCGGCTGGAACGTCGTCACCGGCGACGAGTTTTCGCAGACGGTGACCGCGACCCTCGCCGATGTCACCGCGGAAGAGGCGGTGGAAGCGCTCCTCGAATCTCACGGCTGGGAGATCCGCCGGGACGGACGACGGCTGCTCATCGACCGGCCTCAGCCCCTCCCTCCTCCGCCGCCAGTGCTCGACACCCCGGCCCCTGCGGAGCCGGTCTCCGGGTCTCCCGCTGCCGAGGGGGCCGTCTCCTCGACTTCCGCGGTGGAACCCGTTCCTCCGCCGGAAGACCTTCAGACGCGGGTGTTTCAACTTCAGCATCTCTCGGCGGAGGAGCTCCTGCCGCATGTCGAGGGCCTGCTCACCCCGGGAATCGGCGTCGCATCTCAGGCGGATATCCCGCTCGCGACCGGCGGCGTCTCGGGGGGCCGGGGGGCTCGGCTTGTCGTCCGCGACCGTGCCGCGAATCTCCAGCAGGTCGCTCACGCCATCGCTGGTCTTGACCTTCCTCCGCGTCAGGTCGAGATCGACATGACGATCATGCAGGTCACGGTGCCCGGCGCGGCTCCTATGCGGGCCGCACTCGCCGAGTTCCTGCGCTCGCAGCGGCAACCGCATCAGCCTTGCCCTCGCTGCGGACGTCTTCATCCGGCAACCGCCCCGGCCGACCCGGCCTGCACCCTTTCGGAGCCTGAGTGGACTCTCGGGGGAGCGGGATGGGAGTTTGCCCAGCTTCAGGGGTCGCACGCGGAGTTCGCCGAGACGGTCAAGCGGTTCGCCGGCGTCGAAGTCCTGACTCGCGAACGGATCCGGGTCCTGCTCCAGCAGGCGGCGGAAGTCGGCCTCCTCGATCTCGCGCGACGGAGCGGAGCGGCGGACCGATTCCCGCAAGGCGATCTCCGGCTTCTCAATGCCGGCCCCTCGCTGTCGATCCGGCCTCATGCTCTCGACGCCGGGAAGATCCGACTCTCGATCACGTCGCGCGAACAAGGTTCCGCCAGCGAGACCGCCGTCGAGCCGTCAGGGACCGATGTCGTCGTTCAGCAGGGATGCTCACTGGTTATCGCCGGTCTGCAGGCCGTCCCGGGATACCGGGCGGGGCCGCCGATGCCCGGCCGGGGGGCGGGCCGCTCCGAGCTCATCATCCTTCTGACGCCGCGCCCGGCCGAAGAGGCCTCGGCCCGAGTCACGGAATGAACGTGAACTCTTTCACGTTGACGAGGACGTGACAGTACTCCCCCCACAGACGCGGGTCGTCCGGTGAGCAGCCAAGCTCCTGCCGCAGGGCGTCGATGAACTCGATCCCCTGACGCTCTTCCTCCGCGGTCGGGAGGCGGCCGAACGACTCTTCCGTCACGCGGCGAATCCGCTCGCTCGCGGAGGCCCCCGGGGTCGACGCGACGAGACGTTGCCCCCAGGTCTTCGTCTGCTCCTGAATCATCGGGTTGTTGAGGAGGGCGAGCGCCTGCGCGGGGACGTTCGAGACGCTCCGCCGACCGATGGTCGTGTGCGGCGTCGGGAAGTCGAACGCGACCAGCAGCGGCTCGAGGAAATTCCTCCGCACCGAGAGGTAGAGCGAGCGGCGTCCCGCGCCGTCGACAGGTCCGGAGGCAGGACGGCCCCGCCCCTCGAGGAAGCTCGTGAGGTGGATCGGGACGCTCGGGCCATAGAGGCGGTCGTCCAGACGCCCGGACTGAACGAGGACCGAATCGCGGATCGACTCCCCCTCGAGGCGGAGGACGTTCATCCGGTGAAGCAGGACGTTCTGCGGATCGACCTCCGCAATCCGGGCCTCCTGGCCGGGACGGTCACGGCTTTCCATTCGGAATGCGCTCGACAGCAGGATCTCGCGGTGGAGCGTCTTCAGCGACCAGTCGTGGCGAATGAGCTCGGTCGACAGCCAGTCAAGGAGTTCCGGATGCGACGGGGGCTGCCCCATGTGGCCGAAGTCGTCGACGGTCGGCACGAGTCCGCGTCCGAAGGCGTGATGCCACAAGCGGTTGACGATCACCCGCGCGAGGACTGGCGTCTGCCGCGGATCGACCATCTCGCGAGCGAGCGCGAGCCGGCCGCTTCCGGCCTCCGGAGCCATCCCGGCGGCTTCGCCATGAAAGACTTCGAGGAACCGCCGCGGGACCGCCGGGCCAAGCTTCGATGAGTTCCCGCGGATGTGCAGGGCCTCGTCCTCCCCATTGCCGTCGAGGAGGCAGGGGGCAATCTGGGACGCCGCCACGATCTGGCGGGAGATCGCGTCGCGTCGCCCGACCGTCTC
>JAEYWB010000353.1 GCA_023429275.1 Planctomycetota bacterium | reverse complement strand
CCGGGTGTTGAACGGCATCGCGAAGTTCCCTTCGCGATCGATGGCGACCAGTCCGCCGACCCCTTCGGCCTCCGCAGGGAGTCCGGCGAGCACCGCATGAGCCGCTTCCGGAAGCGACTGGCGGCCGTATTTCATCCGGGCCGCGATCTCATGGGCGACGCAGTAGCGGATGAAGATCTCGCCATGCCCCGTGCAGGAGACCGCGCAGGTCTCGTTCTCGGCATAAGTCCCTCCGCCGATCACCGGTGTATCTCCGACGCGGCCCGAGCGCTTGTAGGTGATCCCGCCGGTCGAGGTCGCGGCCGCGAGATTTCCCGAGGCGTCAACCGCGACGGCTCCCACCGTCCCGTGCGACATGTGCGGCGTCCGGCCGTCGACATCGGGATCCTTGTCCCGGACTTTCCGATGGACTTCCTGCATTTCGTCCCAGGCGGACTGTGTCCGGAAGTAGTCGGGCTCGACCGCCTCAACTCCGCATCCGATGGCGAACTTCTCCGCCCCCTCGCCGATCATGAAGACGTGGCGCGAGCGATCCATCACGGCCCGGGCGGCCTGGATGGGATTCCGGATTCTCAGCAGCCCGGCGACCGCCCCGGCCCGACGCGTCGCTCCGTCGGCGATAGCGGCGTCGAGTTCGTTGCGTCCGTCGCGGGTGAAGACCGACCCCTTGCCGGCATTGAACAGGGGGCTGTTCTCAAGCCATTCGACCGCCGCCTGCGTGGCATCCAGCGCCGTCCCGCCGGGCGTGCGAAGGATCTCGTAGCCGACCCGCAGAGCGGCAATGAGCGTGTCACGATGCTCCCGCTCAGCCGCAGGGGTGAACGTCTCGCGCTTGGGGGCGCCCGCTCCGCCATGGATGGCGAGAATCGCACGACTGATTGGAGTCATCGGTTTCGACGAAGTCATCCGTAACACGTCTCCGCGGAACGTCCGCCACGAGGATTGCAGGGATGCTACCTCTTTTTGAACGCCGAACAAAACGGGGGATCGACCCTGCTTCACCAGGCGAGCTTGCAACCGGCCCCAGGTCCACTCGGCCGGGCTGGAAGCACGAATCACCCTTTGGGCCGAAAGAGCTGACAGCGAGTCGCTCGCCTCAGGTCCGGATCACCCCGGTCAGCCAGGCGGACAGCGTTCCCCCGAAAACGAGCGGAGCCCATGCCGCGAACGCTGCGGACATCACCGCGCTCTGGCCAAGGAATTGCGCCCCCTGCCACAGACCGAACACGAGCCCCAGTGTCGCCATGCAGAGCGACAGGCTGCCGATCAGATTGTTCTTCTCCCGGTCCCGGCGGATTGTCAGCGGGAAGACCAGGCACATCCCGATCAGCATCAGGATCGGCCGGGTCAGCCGGGCATGCACCTGGACGATCTGCGCCCGGATCGAGGCGGTGTTGGTCGAGGGGCGCTGGATGCGGCGGATCAGGTCGGCCGTCGAAAGGAACTTGTGAGCGGTGTTCTGCTTGAAGAGCTGCTCCGCCGCCAGGTCGCAGACAACGAACACGTCCTTGCCGTTCTTCAGCGGGATGACGACCCGTTTGCCGTCGTCGGTCAGGCCGAACTCCGACGCGGGGGGACGGACATCCTTGAGGAGCCAGCCGGCCGGCCTCCCCTCCGTCGCTCGGAGGTTGACGGCGCTCACGGCCCGCAAGGTCTGACGGGAACTCGACAGCGTCATCGGAAGGCGGAACTCGGCTCCCCGGATTCGCCGCTCCTGCAGGACCAGTTCCCGGCCTGAGATGAAGATCCACCACCGGTTGTCGTACTGCGGCTCGACACTCCGGACCTGGCTCGCGGTGTCTCCACGCGGTCCCTGCAACCGGTCCGCGATCCGCGGGATCAGCAGCTCCTGGTTGCTGAACAGGAGAACATTCACGATCACGATTCCGACGAAGAACGGCCACATCAGCCGATAGGTCGGAACTCCCGCCGCCAGGACAGGGGCGATCTCCCCCTGGCGGATCATCAGCGCCAGGACGATCATCACCGAGAGCACGGCGATCGTCGGGCCGACCAGGTCGAACAGCATCGTCGACTGGAAGATGTAGTACGTCGCGAGCTGAAACAGCAGATGGAGCGCACCGTTCCGCTCGGCCGACCCGCGGATGTCGATGTTCGTGAATCCGTCGACGACGACGAACAGCCCCCAGGCCGCCAGGAACATGCCGAAGGCGACGTAGAGGTAGCGAAACAGCAGGTATCGGTCGAACGTGGTCAGCACAGGGAAATGACGGGGCCGGGCTCGAAGCCGGAAGGAAGGATCGCCGCGGCGGGATTTGACGCCGTCAGGTTCAAATCGGTCAATAGGATTCCGCCGGACGGCGGTCCTCTTGCCCAAAGGTCCTCCCGGAGCCAAGAATGCCGCAATGGTTTACCTCAACAGGATTTACACACGCACCGGAGACGCCGGCGAGACCGGACTCGGCGACGGGACGCGTATCTCGAAGGCCCACCCCCGGATTCAGGCGTACGGAGGCGTGGACGAGCTCAACTCCTCGCTGGGAGTCCTGCTGGCTCTCTCGAACCCTGCCCCGCCGCCTCCTTTCGCCAGCTGGGTTCTGCAGATACAGAACGACCTGTTCGACGTCGGGGCCGATCTGTGCATTCCGGAAGCGGCAGAGCTTCCCGGCTACACGCCTCTTCGAGTGAAGCCCGAGCAGGTTGCGAGGCTTGAAGGGTGGATCGACACCCTGAACGCCGGGCTGAGCCCGCTGACGAGCTTCATCCTGCCGGGAGGAACCCCGGCCGCCGCCCTGCTCCATCAATCCCGCACGATCTGCCGCCGGTGCGAGATCGGAATTGTGTTGCTCATGGAACATGAGCCCGTCAATCCGCAGGTGCTGACGTACATCAACCGGCTTTCGGACCTGCTCTTCGTCGCCGCCCGCTTCTGCAACGACAACGGGCAGTCGGACATCCTCTGGAAACCCGGGGGGAGTCCGCTGGATCCGTAGGGAAGAGACCGCGGCCCGGACAATCTCCGCTTATTGATCTTCAGAGCATCCGGACTTCACCTGTCCGCCTGGACTC
>JAEYWB010000339.1 GCA_023429275.1 Planctomycetota bacterium | reverse complement strand
ATTCGGCGCTCCGCCGATCCGCGGAACGTCGACGCGCGGAGCCCCGCCGCCGACTCGGGGCGAGCGGAACTGCGGTGCGCCGCCGACTCGCGGAGTTCCTCCGATCCGGGGCACCGAAGGCGCACTGGGAAGCCTGGGCGTGCTGAAGGACGGAGAGCGGTTGATTCCACCCGGCGCACGAAGTGCGCCGCCGATGTTTCCACCCCCAATTCGCGGAGCGCCGCCGCCAGGGGACCCTCCGCCTCGGAAGCCGCCTCCGGCGGGCGGGCCCCCTCGGCCGGCACCCCCGCCACCGGACGGGCCCCCTCGATTGCCGCCGCCGCGTTGCGCAAACAGATCAGCGGTCAGGAGAGAGAGGGAGAGACTGGCAACAGCCAGAATCTTGAAGGATCGGGTTAACATGATCGTCTCCTGTTCTTCGAATGTGTGTCTTGCATTGAGGCGGCTTCCGGAGGGATCAGTTCTCCTTCTCCCCCTTCGCCGGCTCGGATTTCTCGTTCGCCGGGGCCTTCTTCGCAGGCGGCGTTCCTTCAGCGTCCTTCGCAGGTCCGCTGCGTGATTCCTTCGTTTCTCCATTCGCGCTCGAGATGGCGCGGGGAGCGGGCGACTGCCGGACGAGCGTGATCTCTTCGTCCTCGTCGACGTCGTGATGGGTTGTCCCGATCATCTGGTCGAGAATGCGCCAGGCAATCTGGTTCTTACTGACCTGTCGATAGAGGAATGTTCCGCTGGCGGGTTCGCCGTCCGCGGTCACGCCGCTCAGCTTGAGGAGCCACTGGCCGTCATCGCGCTGGCTCAAGCTTCCGTCCCCGTAGCCCCCTTCGGAGTCGAAGTACCACATCCGGAAGTGGCGGGCGATCGGATCCCAGCCGATCCGCTGGGTTCCGGTCATGGCGGGCTCATCGCCGATGCGAACGACGAAGTCGCGCGTGAGGAAGTTTCCGTTGTCGACCGGCCGGCAGCTGAACAGGACGGAGGAATCGCTCGACTCGTCGATCCAGTCGCCGAGTAGCCAGTCGAGCTCACGCAGCTTCTCGCGGTGAGGACGGCCGGAGGGAACCGCCCGTTCCCGGATGCTGGCGATCTTCCACTCGTCCCCCTCCTTGACGTGCACGGCGGTGTAACTCACCGGGCGCTCTTCTTCTCCGAGGATCGTGAAGCTCGTTCCGTCTTCAATGGCGACGTTCGGGGCGGGGAAGCGGATCGAGTCGATCGCCAGTTCGAGACGCCAGTCGTGTCCCTGTGCGAAACTTGCCTCCAGGGCGGACTGGATTTCCTTACGGCCCGAGAGGGTCTGTCCGTCTGTGGTGACGAACTCGGCATTTTCAGTGAACTGCATGGCCGCAGATCGCGCATCGTGATCGCAAAACGCCTGACAGTAGGCTTCCGCCCCCTTGCGGATCAGTGTCTCGAGTCCTTCGCGAATCGCTTCGCGGTTCTCGGCCTCCGGCCCCTTGTTTTCGTCATTGGCAGACCTTGTGTCGCTCGACTGCACCGGCTTGTCGTCGTTTCGATCTTCCGCGATGAGGACGGATCTCGACGCAACCGTCGTCGTGACGAGAGTTGCGACCAGAAGGCCTGACCAGACGTAAAAGCGAGTGTTCATGGGCGGTCTCCCCGAGGGACAGAGTTCCAATCCGGGTCAGCGAGAGCCGCATTCACGCGGTGTCAAAAGGATCGCGTGAAAGGGACAACCTCTCTGTCTGCTGAACTGCGGAGGCCGGAACAACGCAAAGATGGAACCGGAGATCGCGGAATTTCCGAATTCGCCATGTTCGGCCGGTGCAGCGAGCTTGGGCGGACAGTTGGTTCGGGCGCACAGCAAGAACTCCGGCGTCGAGACCGGCGGGCGGATCTGTCCCGCGTTATCATGAAGTGGTTCGTTCCTCGGCACTCCTGTTAACCCGTCTGCGCTCGATGCCCGTCCCCCTCTGGTCCCTCGAGCACGTCACCCTGCCGGGACATGGAGGCCGTGCCCGGCTGGACAACATTTCGCTGGCGATCGATCCGGGGACGACCGTCATCCTCGGGTACTCCGGAGCGGGGAAGACGAGCCTGCTGAACGTCCTGGTCGACCTCGAACGGCCAGGCGGCCGGGTCGTGTTCCGGAAGCCGATGGGGGCGATGCTCCCTCTCTTCTGGTCACCGTCCGACCACGGACTGTGGCCGTTCCTGACCGTTCGCGAACATCTGGATGCGGTCGTGACCGCCGGGGCCGCCGAGCGGGAACGGATCGAGCGGCTGATGGCGGACTTCGACCTCGTGCCGCTCGAACGGCGGCTGCCACACGACCTGTCGCTCGGCGAGCGGGCCCGGCTCAGCGTCGCGCGGGTTCTGGCGGCCCGGCCCGCGGTCGCCGTCATGGACGAGCCGCTCGACCACGTCGACCCCGCCCGGCTCCCGACGTTCTGGGAGGTCGTCCGCCGCGAGATCGCCGAGAGCAACTCCTCGCTCGTCTTCACGACCCATTCACCGGAAGTCGCACTGCGAATGGGAGAACTGGCGGTCTGCCTCAGGGAGGGAAAGGTCGCCTGGACCGGCCCGGTCCGTCACCTGTATTCCAACCCTCCGAGTGCGGAGCTCGGGGCCTACCTCGGAGCGCTGAACTGGTTCGAGCCGGAGGACGGCCTTCGCTGGAAGCTGCCAGCGGGAGAGACCCGGTCCGTTCGGCCCGAACTGCTGGAAATCGTTCCAGCGGAGGACGGGGCGGCGGTCGTAGAGTCGGCGAGATTCGTCGGCAGTCACAGCGAGGTCATGCTGCACAATCCGGAACACGATATCCGCCGGTTGGCGTTCGTCCGCTCGGCCGGTCCGGAAATCGTTCCGGGCCTGCGGGTCGCGTTGCGGACCGTTGCGCTCCTCATTGCGGTGCTCCTCGGATTCCCGGGCTGCGGACGATCGGTCGATGATCCGCTCGAGTTCAAGACGGTTCGCACGCTCAAGATGCCGCTCGAGCCCGCGCGGTTCCCCGCTCCGCGCGGAATGGTCTACGGCCCGGCCGACGAGTTGCTCGTGCTCGACGACATCGGCCGCGTCATCCGCTACCAGCCCGACGGCGAGCTCGAGAAGGTCTGGTGGATGCCGGACTACAAGATCGGCCGGCCGGAAGGGATCCGGGTGCTGCTCGACGGCGGGATGGTCGTTGCGGACACGCACTATCACCGGATCGTCTTCTTCGACGCGGAAGGAAACTTCACGAAGGCGGTCGGAACGCGCGGAACCGGGCTCGGCGAGTTCGAGTTCCCCGTTGCCGTGACGCAGGACCCCAGGGGATTCCTCTACGTCGCCGAGTACGGTGGGACCGACCGCGTTCAGAAATTCACGGCCGATGGGACGCCGGTCCTGATGTTCGGCGGCCTGGGGACGGAGCCGGGGGAGATGCAGCGGCCGAGCGGCGTCGCCTGGCACAAAGGGTTCGTGTACGTGGCGGACGCGATCAACAACCGCGTGCAGCAGTTCACGGACGAAGGGAAGTTCGTCCGCGTCCTCGCCGACGCGTCGACCGCCGACCTCCGCTATCCGTACAACATCTCCGTCGGGCCGGACGAGCATCTCTATGTCGTCGAGTACGGAGGCTGCCGGGTGACGAAGCTCGATCTCGAAGGGAAGCTCGCGGGGCGTTACGGCCGCGAGGGGCGATCGAACGGCCAGTTCTGGACCCCCTGGGGGCTGGCGGTCGATTCGCGGGGGCGGATTGCGGTCGCGGACACCGGGAACCGGCGGATCGTCGAGCTGACCCCCTAGTCGCTCAGTCGTCATCGCGCGGATCGAGATGGCGACTGTGTCCGTTCTCCCCTCGCCCGGCACGCGGTACCATCCAGGCCCCGGATTCAGCCTTCGTCCCGCCTTCTGAGGAACCGATCGCATGTCGCAGGATCTTGTCGCCCTTCAGCCCAGGTTCGACGTCTCGCGCCGCAGCTTCGTCGTCACCTCGCTCGCTGCCGGCTTTGCCGCCGCCGTCACGCCGGTCTCGGCGGAAACCATCACGACCGATTCCGAAGGTCTCGTTCAGGGTGAGGTGAAGGTCACCGTGAAGGATGGCGTGATCCCCGCCTATCGCGCCCAGCCGGACAAGAAGGGGCCCTTCCCGGTGGTCCTCGTCGTCCAGGAGATCTTCGGCGTCCACGAGCACATCAAGGACCTCTGCCGCCGCCTCGCGAAGAAGGGTTACCTCGCTGTCGCCCCGGCTCTCTACGCCCGGCAGGGAGATGTCTCGAACCTCACCGACATCCAGGAGATCATCGCCAAGGTGGTCTCGAAGGTTCCGGACGAGCAGGTGATGTCCGACCTCGACGCCACGGTCGACTGGGCGAAGAAGAGCGGCGACGGCGACACCTCCAGGCTCGGCGTGACCGGCTTCTGCTGGGGTGGACGGATCGTGTGGCTCTATTCGGCCCACCGCAAGGACCTCAAGGCGGGCGTGGCGTGGTACGGCCGGCTTGTCGGCCAGGCGGATGAACTCCACCCGAAGCACCCGCTCGACATCGCTGGCGAGTTGAATGCCCCGGTCCTCGGACTCTACGGCGGCGCCGACATGGGGATCCCGAACGACACGGTCGAGAAGATGCGGGCCGCGCTGAAGGCCGCGAAGAAGCCGTCCGAGATCGAGCTGTACCCCAACACGCCGCATGGCTTCAACGCCGACTACCGGCCGAGCTACCGCGAGAAGGAAGCGAAGGACGCCTGGCAGAAGATGCTCGACTGGTTCGCGAAGAACGGCGTTGCATAACGTTCCTGGCCCTTCGAAAGCGTTTCGCGGCGGATCGTGCGAATCCCTCGACACTTCACGGACGCGGAGATCCTTCGCGCCCGGCCTCCGCGCAACGCTGTCGATCCCGATCGCCCCTACGCCTTCCTCGTCGAACCGGAGTGTTCCGCGACGGGGGAGGTCGTGGAGGTCGCGACACTCTTTTTGACGAACCGTGAGTGTCCCTTCCGCTGCCTGATGTGCGACCTGTGGAAGAACACCACGGTCGAGTCGGTCCCGGCGGGGAGCATTCCCCGCCAGATCGCATTTGCACTCGAAAGCCTTTCGGCCGGGCCGGGTCGGCCTCGTCAGATCAAGCTCTACAACAGCGGCAACTTCTTCGACGCGAGGGCGATTCAGTTCGAAGATCACGCCGCGATCGCCGACCGGGTCCGTCCCTTCGATCGCGTCATTGTCGAGAACCATCCGAAGCTCTGCACGCCGCGCGTGGTCGAGTTCCGCGACCGGATCCGTCCGGCGAGGCTCGAAGTCGCACTCGGCCTGGAGACGATCCATCCGGAGGTTCTGCCCGCGCTCAACAAGGGGATGACGCTCGACGATTTTTCTTCAGCCGTCCGGTTCCTCAGGGACAACGACATCGACGTGAGGGCGTTCATCCTGCTCCGCCCTCCCTTTCTGTCGGAACAGGAGGGGGTCGACTGGGCGCTCCGGTCGATCGACTACGCCTTCTCGCTGGGAGTCGAGTGCTGCTCGGTCATTCCGACGCGGGGAGGGAACGGCGTTCTCGAACAGCTCGCTCCCGAAGGGGATTTTGAGCCGCCGGCCCTGGCCTCGATGGAAACTGTGCTTGAGGGAGGACTTGAGTCAACGCGCCGCCAGGGTCGCGGCCGGGTCTTCATGGATCTGTGGGACATGGAGCGCTTCGCTCCGTGTCCGCTCTGTCGCCCACTCCGCGCGGAGCGGCTGCGGCAGATGAACCTGACGCAGCGGGTTCTCCCGCCGATGGACTGTGCGTGCCGACGCGGATAGCAACCCGGTTGCCGCGGCTACCTGCCGGTTCGTGACTTCGCCTTTGCGGCCCTGGCCCGCTTCGCCGGAGCCTTCTTGGAAGCCGCGGGTTTCTTCGAGGTGGTCTTCTTCGAAGCGGCCTTCGCCTTCGACGCCCCTTTGGCGGACGTGCGTCCGCCCAGGCCGGGCAGGGACGGAAGCGACCGGTCGCCCGCGGTGGCCCCGGCAATACCACCTGCGACCGCCCCGATCGCTGCTCCGACCGGGCCTAGCAGAGCTCCTGCGGCCGCTCCGGCGGCGGCGCCGCCAACCATCGCCATTCCGCTCTTCGTCGACTTCCCCTTGGACGCTCCGGATCGACCCGATTTCGCTTTGGCCTTGGCCATGGCTCTCTCCTGTCACAGTGAGGTGAATCGTGGAACCCGTCAGCAGACGTGGCGAGCCAGCGACGGGTGCAAGATTGATGCCACGAGATCCGGCGACGACCGAGGCGGCCGAGGCCGGCGAGCGATCTTCGCCCCACTCAACCGCTGCGCGGCAGATCCATCAGCTTGCCGAAGCGGTCCAGGACCCTCAGCTTCAGCGGCGCGAACTCCGGGGCATCGATGCGGCCGCTCTCCACGAGCTGGAACGCAGACTCCCGCGCCTCTGCGAGAACCTCTCGATCCCGGACGAGGTCGGCCACCTTGAGGGGCAGCTCGCCATGTTGCCGAGTTCCCAGGACGTCGCCCGGCCCGCGAAGCTCGAAGTCGGCCTCGGCAATCTTGAACCCGTCCGCTGTCTGCTCCAATGCCGCGAGGCGGGCCGAGGCCTCCGGCGAGTCCGCAGCGGACTGCAGGAAGCAGTAGCCCTGGTACTTGCCGCGGGCGACGCGTCCCCGGAGTTGATGGAGCTGCGAAAGGCCGAACCGCTCCGCCTGAAGGATCATCATCAGCGTCGCGTTCGGGACGTCGACGCCGACCTCGATGACCGTCGTCGAGACGAGCACGTCGAGATCGCCGTGACGGAACGCCTCCATCGTCTCCTGCCGACGGTCGCGGTCCATGCGACCGTGAACCATGCCGAGTCGAAAATCCTTCAGCTCTCCTTTCTGAAGATCGACGAACGTCCGCTCCGCGCTCCCGTCGTCCTCTGGACCTCCTTCGGAGCCTTCGCCGGTGTCCCCCCCCGAGCCGCCCTTGGGGCAGACGACGTAGAGTTGCCGTCCCGACTGCAGCTGCTGCCGCAGGAAGGTCCAGGCCTTCGCGAGCGGCGCGGGGCCGGGAAGCCGGCTCGTGACGACGCGCTGTCGGCCCGGCGGGAGGTCGCTGACGACGGTCAGGTCGAGATCGCCGAACTGCGTCAGGCAGAGGCTTCGCGGAATCGGCGTCGCGGTCATGACGAGGACATGCGGCGCGAGGTTCTCCGCCGCATTCGTGAACCGGGACCGCTGCGCGACGCCGAACTTGTGCTGTTCGTCGATAACGGCAAGGCCCAGGTCGGCGAACGTGACGCCTTCCTGGATGACCGCCTGCGTCCCGATCACCATCTGCAGCTTTCCCGAGCGGATCCGTTCGAGGACGTCCCGCCGGTCTGCCGCCCCGAGCCGCCCCGTGAGGAGCCCCCGTTCGACGCGGCTGTGAGCGAGGATGCGGTCGACTGTCTCCCAGTGCTGCGAGGCGAGCAGTTCGGTCGGCGCCATCAGGACGCACTGCCGTCCCGCGGCGACCGCGGCCAGCATCGCGTAGACGGCGATCACGGTCTTTCCGGCGCCGACGTCCGCCTGGACGAGCCGGTGCATCGCCCGGCCCCGCGCGAGGTCCTCGGTGACGTCGCGGATCGCGGCATCCTGCCCCGCCGTCAGCCGGAACGGAAAGAGCCGGCGGATGCGGGCGTCGATCTTCGCCGTCACCGGAATGACCGGCGCCGACTGTCCCCGGTGCCACGCCCGCCGGCGAAGGGCGAGGCCGACCTGGAACTCGAACAGGTCGTCGAACAGGACGCGATGCCGTCCCCCTTCGTAGTCCTCAACCTTCGTCGGAAGGTGAATGTTCCGGATCGCCTGCGACAGTCGCGGCAGATCCTCCTCGGCGAGGAACGACTCGGGGAGATGCTCGGGGATCGCGCTCGCGAACGACTCGACCGCATTCCGCATGATGCGGTGCATCTCGTGCATCCGCAGGCCTTCCGTCAGGCCGTACCGCGGGATCAGGCCCCCGGTCGTGAGGTCGTCGTCGTCGTTCAGAAACTGGATGCGAGGGTGCGAG
>JAEYWB010000336.1 GCA_023429275.1 Planctomycetota bacterium | reverse complement strand
GAGACGGTGTCAGCGAGGCCGAGCCGACCAGGGGGCAGGCTCATGACTGATCAATGTCAGTTTATTCGGCGGAGTCTCCCCCGCCATGAGGAAACGAGCAAGCCCCCTGAGAAAATGCGCAGAACGATTTCGTCGTCCTCCTGCTGGAACTCAACCATCAGCCGGCAGGCGCTAGCCTCCGGTTCCGTCCGAGGACTCCCGCTTCCGTCGTCGTCCGGATGGCCCGCTCCGATGACCGGAGAGTGAGCAGCCCGATCAGGCCGGCCCATCGCCAGTCGATCGAACCCGGCCACTGTCGGGACGGCCCTCCGTTTCTGGTACACTTCCACCACTGTGGGCAGGGCCGGATCCTCCCATCGCGGCCAGCTGACAGACATGCAGGGGGATCGACTGTGGACCAGCGAGCGAGCGTCCTTTCGGCCGCGTCACGACCGTCGAAGCTCCGTCCGACGCAATGGTGCGCTCTTCTGACCTTCGCGGGCGTTCTCTGGTCGTGCTCGCAGGCGCCCGTCCCTTCTGCTGCCACGCCGCCACAGGGAGTCGCGGGCAGGTCGGAAACGGAGGAGCCAGCGGTCTCGGCGGCCCCCCTCATTCCCGCCGGCGACCTCTTCGCCGACCAGATCGACTACGAACTCGCGATCTACTACCTCCCGACTCAGCCCGCCGATCCCCTTCCGGAGCTGAAGACGCTTCTGGAAAGCAAGTACCCCCTCTTCAAGTTCAGTGAGGCGGTCCCGGACGAGGCGGCGGCGACATCGGAGTCTGAACAGGAAACGCGGGACGGCGCAACTCCGGCTCCCCCCGTCGCAACGGAGCCGACAGTCACCCCCCGGACCGAAACGGACGTCCCGGCCCGGTACTCGCCCCCCGATCCCGAAATGCTCGCCCGGTTCGGCCACGGACTGAGCGACGAGCAGATCGAGCAGCTCCTGGAATCGAAGCACGCCCTGATCCTCCACTTCTCCTACCCGCGAAAACACGTCTGGGAAGGCCTGCGGGCCGCCCAGGGACTGATGGCCGATCTGGCGGTCGCCTCGGGCGGCCTGATCTGGGATGAAGAGACGCGAGAGGTCTTCACCCCCGAGGCCTGGAAAGAACGGCTCGAAGAGATGACGGATGACGTCCCGGTCATCGTCCGGCACACCGTCATTCACGCCTACAGGAAGGACGACTACATCCGGGCCATCACGCTCGGCATGGTCAAGTTCGGCCTCCCCGACATCGTCGTCGAGAACGTCTCGTCGTCTCTCACCCGCAACACGGGCCACCTCATGAACCTGTTTGCCCAGGCGCTCGCGGAAGGGGCCACTGTCCGGAAGACCGGCGAGTTCGACCTCGATCTGAAAACAATCCGGAATCCCCGGGTGCGGGAGAATCATCTCCCGCACCTCCTGGAAAACGCCACCGGTGTCGCCCAACTGACCCTCCGGAAAGGGACCTGGGAAGAAGGAGACCCGAAGAACCGCCTGATCGAGCTGACGTTCGACCGGGAGACGGGGCCGGACTCCTTTGCCCGGCATGAATCGGTCCTCTCGAAGACGTTCGGCTCCTCCGACAACGTGACCCGCATCAAGCACGACGCGGAACTCGAAGCCGCCAGCGCACGGGCCAAAGCAAAACTCTCTGCCCTCCGCGACGACTTCAACAAGGGGCTGGCCCCCGGCGAAACGCTCCTCGTGAAGGCCCCGTTCGAGACTCCGGACGAAAACCAGGAGTGGATGTGGGTGGAAGTCGTCCGGTGGAAGGAAAACGCGATCTCCGGGCTGCTCATGAACGAGCCCCACGCCATCCTCGACCTGCACGCCGGACAGAAGGTCGAAGTCTCGCAGGCAGACGTCTTTGACTACATCCGCCGGCTTCCCGACGGATCCATGGAAGGGAACGAGACCGGAAAGATCATCGGCCGGCAGTCCGGAAAGTAGTCCGCCAGTCGACCCCGGCCTGAACCTCCGCCAAATTGACACCCAGGCCATTCGAGTCACTTGGGTGCAGAGGTGCCAACCTGGCACTCGGTGGCATGGGTGAGAGTCGTTTTTCCTCGCAGGACCTTGCAAATCCTTGAGTTAGGAAAGACCGACGTCGTCGGGGAATCCGTGGCGCACGCTTTGCAATCTGCCGATTGACGCGGCTCCGCGGGCCTGGCGTGTTCGCAGCAGCCTCACCGACCAAGGCAAAACCAACGGTCGGAGCCGAAGCTCCGACTGATCACTGACAACTGAAGACTGAAAACTCCAACAAAGGAAACCACACCATGGCTGTCTCCGGCGAAAAGATTATCGGGATCGACCTGGGGACGACCAACTCCGTCGTCTCCGTGATGGAAGGGGGCGAAGTCAAAGTCATCCCCAACCACGAAGGGAACCGCATCACCCCCAGCGTCGTCGCGTTCACCGACAAGGGGGACATCCTCGTCGGCGACCCGGCCAAGCGCCAGGCGGTGACGAACCCCAAGAACACGATCTACTCCATCAAGCGCTTCATGGGCCGCCGGCACAGCGAAGTCGAGGCGGAAGAGAAGATCGTTCCGTACAAGGTCGTCGGCGGGAAGGAAGAGTACGTCAAGGTCGACATCAACGGCCGGCAGTACACCCCCCCCGAGATCTCGGCCCGCGTCCTGATGAAGCTCAAGGAAGCGGCCGAAAACTACCTCGGCCACAAGGTCCTCAAGGCGGTCGTCACCGTTCCGGCGTACTTCAACGACGCCCAGCGTCAGGCGACGAAGGATGCCGGTCAGGTCGCCGGTCTCGACGTCGTCCGGATCATCAACGAGCCGACGGCGGCCGCGCTCGCCTACGGTCTTGAGAAGAAGAAGGACGAAAAGATCTGCGTCTTCGACCTCGGGGGGGGAACGTTCGACGTCTCGGTTCTCGAGGTGGAAGAAGGCTCGGTCGAAGTGCTCGCGACCAACGGGGACACGCACCTCGGCGGTGACGACTTCGACGAAGTCCTCATCAACTTCATCGCCGACGACTTCAAAAAGACGAACGGCGTCGACCTCCGCAAGGACGCCATGGCCCTGCAGCGGCTGCGTGAAGCGGCCGAAAAAGCCAAGAAGGAGCTCTCGAGCGCCCAGAACACCGAGATCAACCTGCCGTTCATCACGGCGGACGCCTCGGGGGCGAAGCACTTGCAGATGAACATCTCGCGGGCGCAGTTCGAAAAGCTGATCGACCCGCTCGTCGAGCGGTGCCGCCGGCCGGTCGAACAGGCCCTCAAGGACGCCAAGCTCAGCCCGGGCCAGATCGACGAAGTCGTCCTGGTCGGGGGCTCCACCCGCGTCCCGATGGTCGTCGAGCTCGTCAAGAAGCTCTTTAACGGCAAGGAACCGCACAAGGGGGTCAATCCGGACGAAGTCGTCTCGATCGGCGCCGCGGTTCAGGGTGCGATCATCGCCGGCGACGTCAAGGACGTCGTCCTGCTCGACGTCACGCCTCTCTCGCTCGGTATCGAAACCGAAGGGGGCATCATGACCGCCCTCGTCGAGCGGAACTCGACGATCCCGACGAGCAAGTCGCAGGTCTTCTCGACCGCGAGCGATAACCAGACCGCCGTGACCGTCCGGGTGTTCCAGGGCGAGCGGCAGATGGCGAACGACAACCGGCTTCTCGACCAGTTCAACCTGGAAGGGATCCCCCTCGCTCCGCGCGGAGTGCCGCAGATCGAAGTCACCTTCGACATCGACGTCAACGGCATCCTGAGCGTGAAGGCGAAGGACAAGGGGACCGGCAAGGAGCACAAGGTCGAGATCAAGCAGTCGAGCGGTCTGTCGAAAGACCAGATCGAAAAGATGCAGCGGG
>JAEYWB010000298.1 GCA_023429275.1 Planctomycetota bacterium | reverse complement strand
GTCCCCCATTGTCTTGATCCTCGCGGCCCGTCAGCTCCGCCAGGTCCCCGGGAACCCGGCCGCAACACCGGTCGATGCGGTCGAAGGTTTTCAGAAGGGGGCGGAGGCATACGACATTCGCCTCGTTGATGCCCAGATGTCGCTCGTCGTCCTGAGGAAGCAGCCCCTCCTGCACTGGAGCAATCCGGCCGTACCAGCGAAGACGGGCGGTCTTCCTCTGGACGCTCGACGGCCGTCCGGAAGTCATCGGCCGCATCTTCACTTACAGGCTCGATCAGGTCTGGACGAAGCGCGAGGTCCAGTCCCTGGCGGCAGTCACCTCCCGCCGTGGCGACACTCTCGCCCGGCGTCCTCCCGAAGCGGGGGTTGTCTTCCGGGCTGTTCCCGGGCGGCCGCTCCGGCGGAGAGCGCACGGCAACGGACTATCCAGCTCAAGAACCTCGCCCGCGAATTCTCGGCCTCGCTGGTCAATGAGAAGAAGGAGGCGACTGATGTCGCTCGACGGCGCGGTCCCTTCCATTGCCCTCGGGAAAGACCCGGAGGCGATCCTGCTGCTCGAAGCGAGAAAGTCGGCGGCGGGGGAAGCCTGGGAATGGCAATATGCCGTCGCCCGCTTCCATTTCGACGGCGTGATCGTCCGGCACAAGGAGGCGGTGGTTGACCACGTGGAGCGGGACGACACCGAGATCGTGATGAAGCGCGGCGACCCTCCGAGCCGTGACAGGGACCTACGTCACCTGCCACGTCGAATGATGCCTGCTGCGGCGGCTGACCGTTCGCTCTCATTTTCCCAGGTCGACGCGTTGTCGATTTCTGCCATTCCGGACCGGGGGCGATTCGCGGGTCGCGATTGCATCGTATGAAATCCCGTACCTAGAATCCGGTGCGCCAAGACGACCAGACCTTTCTGCGTACATTTCCCCCCAGTTGTAAGGACAATGGGCAAGTCGACCGACGTTCGCGTGGTTCAGGCAACAGTCTCTTTCGAACCGGTTCCCTTCAGAGCCCCGCTGAAGTTCGGTGGGCGGGTCATGGCGAGTTCCACGCTGATCAACGTGGAAGTGATCGTCGAGACGAAGGCCCGCCGCCGCGCCACCGGCTTCGGAAGCATGCCGGCGGGGAATATCTGGGCGTGGCCGAGTGCGACCGTCCCGCCCGAGCAGTCCGAGAACGCGATGCGGCAGTTCGCCGAGCGGGTCATCGGCCTCGCGAACGCCTACGACGAATTCGGCCACCCGGTCGAGCTGATGTATCAGCTCTCGGCCGAGTACCAACATCAGGGCAAGCTTACTTCGGACAAGCTCGGATTGACGGAGCCGGTCCCTCCGCTCGCCCAGCTCGTGGCCGCAAGCCCGCTCGATGCCGCTATCCACGACGCTTTCGGCGTCGTTCACGGTCTCAACAGCTACGATACGCTGTCGTCGAAGTTCATGAACGACGACCTCTCCACCTACCTTGACGAGCAGTTCAAGGGCGAATACCTCGATCAGTACACGCTCCGCGAGCCGAAGCCGCGGATGCCGCTGTATCACCTGGTCGGGGCGCTCGATCCTCTCACGTCGGCCGACGTCGAGAAGAAGATCGGAGACGGGCTTCCGGAAACCCTTGGAGAGTGGATCGCCCACAACGGCCTGACGCACCTTAAGATCAAGCTGAGCGGCGACCAGCTCGACTGGGATGTCGACCGCGTGCTGTCGATCGACAAGGTCGCGAGCGAGGCGCAGGCCAAACGCGGCTGCTCGGCGTGGTTCTACTCGGCCGACTTCAACGAGAAGTGCGCGAACGTCGAGTATGTCCTCGAGTTCCTCGACCGGATCAAGAAGGCGAACCCCGCCGCCTTCGACCGGATCCAGTACATCGAGCAGCCGACGCACCGGGATCTCAAGGCGCATCCCGAGAACCGGATGCACAAGGCCGCGGCGATCAAGCCCATCGTCATCGACGAGTCGCTGGTCGATTATGAGACCCTCCTGCTCGCCCGCGAACAGGGTTACAGCGGGGTGGCGCTCAAGGCGTGCAAGGGACACACCGAAGCCCTCTTCGCCGCCGCCGCCGCGCAGAAGTTCGGAATGTTCCTCTGCGTGCAGGACCTGACCTGCCCCGGCCGTTCGTTTCTCCACTCCGCCAGCCTCGCGGCCCGGATTCCGACCGTCGCGGCAATCGAAGGGAACGGCCGGCAGTACTGCCCCGCTGCCAACAAGACCTGGGCGCGAACCTACCCCGGAATGTTCGACATCAAGGACGGAACCGTCGCCACCGGGCTGCTCAAAGAGCTCGGCCTCGGCTACTGAGAAGCCGTCTCCCGTCGCTTCAGGCAACCTTCCGGCCGCTCGCATCCGGCGAGGGAGCCGAGGTCCCGAACGTTCCGTCGCCCGGTTCCTCTTCAGGCCGAGCGGGCAGGAAGACGAACGCAGCGAGGCACAGGATCGCTGCGCCGGCCACGCACCGCTGCCGGAACGGCCCCGCCGACCCAAGCTCGCGCACCAGGGATTCGTACCAGGGATGGACCGGTTCGACAGCCGCCGGGGCGTCGCCCCCTTCGAGCGGGTCGAATCGGAGTTCCTCGGCAAGAACGATCTGAAGCTCCCCGCTCCCCGGTTCAGCCCCGATCTGGCTGCGGGCGACGCGAGCCCTGTAGGCGCTGTCCGTCAGGAGCGCCCGCTCCATCCGCTGAAGCTGTGCGACTGACCGTCCCAGCCTCTCGACCGCCGCGACCCGGCGGGCATGGGCCTCATCCAGTTCAAGAGACTCGACCAGCGCCGGCGAGAGCGCCGCCCCCGCATGCAGGGCCGCCGCCAGCAGCAGCACCGGCCAGAAGAGGGACGCCCCCGCCGATCTGACGAGCCGATCGCGAAAGGAGGGTGTGGAACTCATCTGGACAGGCGGCTGGACGATCCGTTGAACGGGATCACGGCAGGTTCGTCCGCGATCCACTTCGAAAGTCGTGCATTCTGAATCCTTTATCGGGCCCTGAGAGCCGGCGGGATCGGGAGGGACGGTCGCGGCCGATCATTCCGCCCAACCGCCGGATCATCCCTTCGGCCGGAGCAGTCTTTTTCGTCGTAATCGAAAAAAGCGGCAGAGGTTACCAGTGGTTCGCCGACCGGAGCGATTTCGTGGGATTTCCATGCCGCCGGAACGCTCGACTCGACTGGCCGCGGTCAGTACATTCTCCCTCCCACTCGGAGAGGTGGCAGAGTGGCCGAATGCGCCGGTCTCGAAAACCGGTATACCCGCAAGGGTATCGAGAGTTCGAATCTCTCCCTCTCCGCTTCTTTTACACGGGCTTGCTGCAAGGTCCATTGCAGCAAGCGGATCTCGCAACCGTGGTCCGCATCCTTCCGTGTGTGCTGAGATCGCGAGCGCTCGTTGCCCTGAATCGGTCGACACACTCGAGGCGACGCCCCCGGACCGGTGCCGTGAAGTCCCATATCCGCGGTTCTCAATTTGAGAAGGTCGTTGGCGACAGCGACTGCCGTCCGAGAAGGGGAGTCGATTGGCCCTGGCCGAGCCTGAAAGCCAGTGGCAGACGACGTCCTCTTGCCAGTCGCACTCCGCAGCTCTTTCCGCGTTCAGGCAGTCACTCGGTGACGATTCTCCGGACGAGAAACGGCAACGCTGCGAGGGAGAGGCCGGGCGTCACAGCGGATGCGACTGCGACGACTGGCGTGGGGGCGTCGCGGAGCTGCGGCCAGATGAGGGCCGGCCGAGTCTCGTTGTCCGCGGTGGTCAGGAACAGGCTGACGAGCGATTCGTTCAGCGAGAGGACGAACGCCACGACCATCGAGTCAGCGGCGGGAGGGCCGCGGCATAACCGAGAGCGACCGGGACCGCCGTCACCTCCAGGCCGAAGACGACCGCGAACGCGGCCGTCCCAGGTCGCGGCAAAGCCGGATGGGATCCGGTGCTCTCTCGCGAGTGACAGGCTGATCGGTCCTTCCGCCTCGGAGCGGGTTAGTGAGTGGGTTGACGATCGTTTCTCGTGCGCCGCGTTGCCACCCCGAAGTAGTCGAGCCCCTCGACGAGCGTCAGGAAGGTGGGCCACTTCTCGCGGAGGCCGAGTTGTTCCAGGCGGGCTGCCATGTCGGGCGAGACGCCGACCAGGATGGTCCTGTCGTTGCCGATCGCTCGACCGAATGACGCGAGGGCCTCCGTCAGAAGCGATCCG
>JAEYWB010000297.1 GCA_023429275.1 Planctomycetota bacterium | reverse complement strand
GCCATGATGAGCCCGGCGACTGCCAGTGTCCGGAACAGGAGGATCAGCCACTGCCGGATGCGGGCGTATCCCCGCGACATCCGGTTGGCCGCCAGGAGGAACATCATCGCCGCCCAGCGGATGGTCTGGAATCGCCGCTGGTTAATGAGATGGATGATGATCGGCAGCGCGACCACGGGGAGCGCGAAGAGCATCCACGGCTGCAGGAATGTCATCGAGCGGCCCTCGACTTGGTGCGACCCACGAGGAACCTCATGAGGACGTGTTCGTAGCTCTCGTCGATGCTGACGCGGTGATAGTCGATGGCCGACTCGAGGACGTACCTTCGGACATCGTCCAGGTAGGTCTTGAGCGCCGCCTGGTACCGATCGACGATGTCGTTGGGCTCGGCGAAGATCGACGGCCCCCCCTCCATGTCGAGGAACCGCATCGGCCGCTTGAACGTGAAGCCGAGTTCCAGCGGGTCGAGCAGGTGAAACACCGCGACATCGTGCTTGCGGAAGCGGAGATGCTCGAAGGCGCTCTTGAGCGCCGCCGGGTCGACAAACAGGTCGGAGATGATCACGACGAGCGCCCGCTGCCGGATCGTCTCCGCCAGTTCATGAAGCCGGGCGACAAGCTGCGTATCCCCTTTCGGCTGGGCGTTCTCCAGGACGTCGAAGATCCCGCGGAGGTGGGCGGGAGTCCGACGGGGCGGAACGGTCCGGACGATCTTTTCGGCGACGCAGGAGATCCCGACCGCATCCCCCTGCTGGACGGCCAGGTAGGCCAGCGAGCCCGCGACCCGTCGGGCGTATTCGATCTTGGTGATGCCCGTCGAACCGAAGTCCATCGAGCCGCTCGTGTCGAAGATGACGCAGCAGCGAAGGTTCGTATCGGCTTCGAACTCCTTCACATAGAACCGGTCCGACCGGCCGTACGCCCGCCAGTCGAGCCGCCGCAGGTCGTCCCCCGGGACGTATTTTCGATACTCGGCGAACTCGACGCTCGAACCCCGGTGCGGGCTCGTGTGCTTTCCCGACACGTTCCCGAGCATCGGCTTTCGGGAAAAGAGCGGCACCGCCGCGAGGCGCCCGAGCACCTGCGGATCGATGAAACTCGCATTCTTTCGGTCCGTAATCATTCGGTCCGTGCCGATCCGGTTCGATGAGAAGTACGTGCGGCCTGCCGGGGGAATTCGAAAAATCTTCGCCGCGTGACGAAAAACATCTACTTCCCCCGCGAGTTGATAATGAGCTGCTTGCCGTCGGGGGTCCAGCAGGCGTCGCAGAGCGCTCCCGCCTCCGGATCGACCCCCTTGAGCCGCCGCGGCGGATCGTTCGTTTCCGGATTGAACTCGTACAGCATCATGTACTTGTCGTCGGGGGCCTTCATGCCGAAGACGACCCGCTTTCCGTCAGGCGACCAGGCGATGTCGTTCTCGGTCCGGTTCTCGCCGTTGTAATGGACGCGGAGGTCCCGGTCGGGGCCGGTCATCCGGATGCTCGCGATCTCCATCTTCTGGTTGGCACGAGTCCCCTTGAACGCGAGCCGCTGGCTGTCCGGAGACCAGCCCATGTTCCAGTAAATCTGGGTATACGGGCTCTCCTCAACCTTGAGGATCGGCGTCGACTCCTCGGTCTCGACGTCGTAAGAGAGGATCGCCGGGCCATCGGAGTACGCGATCTTCTTCCCATCAGGCGACCACTGGCCTCCCCAGCCCCGGGCGACTTTCGTCAGCGGAAGACCGGCGGCGTTGATGATCCACACGCCGTACGCTTCGCCGCTGCGACAGCAGACGAGCTGCTTTCCATCGGCCGACCAGTTGGGCATCATCCCGTCGCACAGCTCACGGCGATTCGTGCCGTCGATCGACATCACGAAAACGCGCGACGCCGAGAGGTTGCTGGCGTAGCCGTCGAACGCAATCTGCTTCCCGTCCGGGGAGACCGCCGGCGAGCCGCAGAATGGATAGTCCTTCGAGTCGAACAGCTTTCGCCAGCCGGTCCCGTCGGCGTTCATCACGTAAAAGGCGCTCGGCGCCTTCACATTGAATGTGAACTCGTCGGAGGAGAGCGTTTCGCTGCCGTTGCGATCGAGGCGATGAAAGAAGAGCCGCCGAAGCAAGGGGAACTGTCCCCTGTCGAACTTGAACTCGTTGAACCCGAGGGCCATGTCGCGATTCGTGTCGGTCAGCGCCCCCTGCCAGGAGAGAATCGGGTTCGCCTGCATCGTCAACTGGTACTCGACGAGATTCAGCCTGCCATTCCCGTCGAGGTCGAACGCCGGGAAGACGTGCGGCACGAGCCGCTGCTGCCACTCGGGCGTTCCCGCGACGAGCTCGTCGCGACTGATGGCGGCATCAAGGTCTTTGTCCATCCGCCGGAATGTGTCGATCGGATCGATCGTCCCCTGTCCCGGGATCCGCGCGAACTCGTCGAGTGAGAGAGTGCCGTTCTTGTCCAGATCCAAGGGGGCGAAGGGTTGCGGCCGCTCCTTGAAATGGAGGCTGGCGAGGTACTCGTCGCTTGTGATCCTGTTGTCCCGATTGACATCGACCGAGAGAAACTTGGCGTAGTGAACGACCTCGCCCGTCGGAAGCCGCAGGAGTTCACCCGTCGGAGCCCGCACGCCGAGCTGAATCTCCAGGAATCGCCCGGCCTCGTCGCGGCTCACCTGCCCATCCTTGTTGGCGTCGACCTCCGCCACCATGGCCCCGCTGAGCGATATCGGATCATTCGGCGCAAGCGATCGATAGAACCTCAGGATGAAGTTCGGGGCCGGATAGGTCCGGTCGGGATGGTCGTTCCACTGGGCGTACGTCTCATCGAGAGCCGCCATCGCGTCATCGACGATCCCCTCGTAGGGATCGGGAACATCCTTCCGCTGGGAGGGTGCCACGAGTCCGGCCGCCGCCGCAAACTCCTGCTCGGTCAGCCGACGGTTGCCGTCGAAATCGAAGACCTGGAAGTCTCTCCTGAGCCCATCCGGGTTGCCGGTCCGCTGGAGGAACTCGTCGAGCATCAC
>JAEYWB010000270.1 GCA_023429275.1 Planctomycetota bacterium | reverse complement strand
GGCCTGGTCGAACAGCCGGGCGGCAGCGGGGGAGGACTCCGCAATCTTCTTCCCCATCCCGATGTGCTGGGCCCCTTGTCCCGGAAACAGAAAACCAATGCGTCCCATCTCGTTCCTCCGCCTGATGACCCGCGTCCTGGGGCCGTGGCCCGAGGTGTAGTCGAGGGAGCGTGCACCTTCAATCCTTCCGTCGTGAGCATTACTGTGTAGCCATCTCGCTCCGCGAGAGGAGCGAGTCACAGATGAGTGTCCAATTGCTATGGGCGCCTGAATCAGCAGGCCATCCCATTCCCCTTTCGCTCATCTCGCGGAGCGAGATGGCGACTTTTCATCCGCCAGGAGACTGATGTGCCCGACGACGACCTCTCCCGGTTACTGCGAGACGTCGCCGATCGCCGCGTCGCTCCCGACGTCGCCCTCGAACGGCTGACGACTCTGCGGAACGAGCGTTCCTCGCTGTTGACGCCGAACGGGGAAGCCCGGGTCGATTTGGATCGGCAGCGCCGCTGCCGGTTTCCCGAGGTGGTTTACGGTCCCGGGAAGACACCCGAGACGATCCTCGAGGTGTTCCGCTGCCAGCAGGAACGCGGCCAGCCGAGCCTGGCGACGCGAGTCAGCCCCGAACAGGCGGCCGCGGTGGCGGCTCTCTTTCCTGATGCGTCCTGGAACCGGCGGGCCGGGACGATCCGGCTGGCGGCGGCCTCCGGTCCGGCGTCGTCGCGGGTCGGACATATCTGTGTCCTGATGGCGGGAACGAGCGACCTGCCGGTCGCCGAAGAAGCGGCCGAGACCCTCCAGTGGGCGGGAGTCGGCTGCGAAGTCATTACCGATTGCGGGGTGGCCGGCCCCCAGCGGCTTCTCGAGCAGCTTCCGCGGCTGGAGGGAGCGGATGTCGTGATCGTCGTCGCGGGGATGGAGGGAGCACTCCCTTCCGTTGTCGGCGGATGGGTCGACTGCCCCGTCATCGCGGTCCCGACGAGCGTCGGCTACGGCGCGTCGTTTCAGGGGCTGACGGCCCTGCTGGGGATGCTCAACAGCTGTGCCTCGAATGTCACCGTGGTGAACATCGACGCCGGCTTCAAGGCGGGATACCTCGCGGCCCTGATCGCACGCCGCCGATGGGAAGGACGGGAAAGAAGGATTTAGGATTCAGGATTTAGGAGCCAGGGAGAGGCCCGGATGGGCCAGCTCTCCCCGCTCCTGACTCCTAAATCCGAAATCCTGAATCCTGGATCCTTCTCCTCCCCTGAGGGGCGTCTTCTCCGAAATCCGGTTCCACGGTATAGACGCTGCTTGTCGAGCAGAGACGGTCAGATTGGGGCGCCGCGGCACGGCAGTGGGTCGATTTGACACAGTTCTGTCGAGAATGTGATCAAACGCACACTTTCCGTGCCGCAAAGCGCTGCAGAATAGGGATGTACAACTCGTATATCCGGCGTCGCCCCGCCTCGGTACCGAATGTTGTTTTTCGGAAACCCCCGCGGCGGGAAAGAACGTGATCTAGGCTCGTTTCGCCCGCGCACGAACAATTTCCGGCGTGGCAAATCGTGACCTCAGACGAACGTCAGGTTGATGAACGGCTCCCGCGTGACGTCAGCACCCACCAAGTGGATCTGGCCCTTCGAACTCCTCGACCGAATCGGCGAGGGGGGAATGGGGGTGGTTTATCGCGCCCGGTATGTCGTCAATAACCGTGAAGTCGCGGTGAAGATGCTGCCGGCCGACGTCACGGACAAGACGGTTCTCGCCCGGTTCGAGCGCGAGATGGAGGTCCTCAAGAACCTCCGGCATTCCAACATCGTCCGTTGCTTCGGCGGGTCCTGCGAAGACAAGCAGCGGTTCTACGCGATGGAACTGATCCCCGGCGGAAGCCTCGAGGATCAGCTTCAGGCCCGTGGCAAGTTCTCCTGGGAACAGGTGATCGAGTACGGCCAGCAGATGTGCGCGGCGCTCGACTGCTCGCACAAGGCCGGGGTCATCCACCGCGACGTCAAGCCGAGCAACTTTCTCATCGCTCCGAACGGGAGCCTGAAACTCAGCGACTTCGGCCTCGCAACGGTCATTGCCGCCCGCAAGATCACCGCGGCGGGCAAGACCGCCGGGACGCTGCTCTACATGTCTCCGGAACAGATCCGGGGAGAAGAAGTCACTCCGGCGTCGGACATCTATGCGCTCGGCTGCGTCTTCTACGAGCTTCTGACCGGGCGTCCTCCCTTCGTGGGGGACTCGCCCGCCGCGACGCTCCACATGCACTGCAAGCAGGAGATCCCGCGGGCCTCCCAGCTCGCCCTCGACTGCCCGCCCGCACTCGATGCCCTGGTGCAGCGGATGATGGCCAAGTCTCCGCAGGCCCGGCCAGGTTCGGCCGCAGCCGTGGCTGCGGAGCTCACGCGGATCACGCCGACGATCACGGTCGTCGAGACGAGGCGATCGGGCGGCGGCAGCCGGGTCAGCCAGCGTCCGACGATGGTCGAGGAACGCCCCGTCCCGCGCGAAGAGCCGCGGGTGGCGCCGATTGTCATTGAAGACTCGACGATGCGCCGCGTCGCGATCGGCCTCGCGATCGTCCTCGCGCTGTCGCTGCTCGGGAATTTCGTCCAGGGGCGGTCGGGCGCCGAACTACGGCAATGGGAGAGCGCCTGGCAGGGGATGATGTCCGCCCGCGATCCCGCGACGCGGATCTCGGCCGTCTCGGCACTTGGATCGATCCGGGGGAACGGACCGCGGCGGGTCGACATGCTCCGCCCGATGCTGGCGGATGCCGATCCGCTCGTGCGGGTTGCGGTCGTGGACGCTCTCGGCCAGACAGGACCTGCCGGACGGGGGGTGATGTTCGAACTGATGCGGCTCCAGAAGGAAGATGCGACCTCGGAAGTCCGCTCAGCCGCGTCCGCAGCGGTGTCAGCGATCCGTTCCGCTCCGTCCTATGGCAGCTGGACGACGATCCTCGTCGTCCTCAGCCTCCTCACGGCGGGGGGAATCGGAATCTGGGTCTGGCTTCGAAGGAGCGGCCCGCTGGTGCCTCCTCTCCCCCGTTCGTCGGTTTCTTCGTTCTGAGAGGCCTGGGATCGATCGGCCGGCATGCGAC
>JAEYWB010000251.1 GCA_023429275.1 Planctomycetota bacterium | reverse complement strand
AGGCCTGATAAGGATCCAGGAGTTAGGATCCAGGATTCAGGACCCGACGTTAAACCGGTATTCCTGACTCCTGACTCCTCCCGCTCCCCATGCCTCTCACAAACATCCGATTCCTCCACGCCGGCTGGTGCCGCCAGTCAGCCCGTCTGGCGGGAGCGTCCGGCGGAGGCTGGATGCGGTTCTACGCGGTTTTCGTCTATTTCGAACACCCGGTCCACGGAGGCTGCCTGATCGATACCGGCTATAGCGAGGAGTTCTTCCGCGCCACGCAGCCGTTTCCCGCGCGGCTCTACCGCTGGATCACGCCGGTCGACCTGGGCCAGCCGCAGGGACCGCGCGCCCGCCTGAGTGCGGCCGGGATCGATCCCGACTCGATCCGGCAGATCTTCGTTTCGCACTTCCACGCGGATCACATCGGCGGACTCAAGGATTTCCCGAAGGCAAAGTTCATCTACCGCCCCGAGACGCTTCAGCGTCTCGAAGGGGAATCGGTCGGCACGCAGGTCCGCCATGGCTACTTGCGCGACCTGCTGCCGGGCGATTTCGTCGAGCGCGGCCTTCCCCTCGACGAGTCGCGATTCGCTCCCGGAACGCTGGACGTCACCGGACCGGCTGGGGTTGGTACAGACAGGGGGCGTGCGGATGCGAACGACTTCCGTATCTGCGACTACTGGGGAGACGGCACTCTTCTTCTTGTCGACCTGCCCGGTCATGCCGACGGGCACTACGGTTTTGTCCTCGAGACCGCCCAGCGGCGGGTGTTCTACATCGTCGATGCCTGCTGGATCCTGGAGGCGATGATGGAGGGAAGAAAGCTCCCCTGGATCAGCCGGCGGTTCCAGCACGACGAGGCGGCGTACTTCGCCACGCAGGAGAAGCTGCGAACGCTCGCTCAGCGGACCGGCCTCGAACTGGTTGCCTGCCACTGCCCGCAGACGCTCAAGCATGTTTCCGAGTGATCCCGCGATCGACTTCGTCGCCCCTCCCTTCGCGGGGCACCTCTTCCCCGCCCTCGACCTCGCGAGGCGATTGCAGGACCGCGGATTCTCGAAACTTCGCATTCTCACGACCGCGGGAGGACGCGCGGCGGTCGAAGCGTCCCGCCTCCCCTTCGTCGAAATCCTTCCGGGACAGGACGATGCGGTCTGGGCGATCGCCAATACCCGCGTCGCCGTCGGTTCCAGCCCGCTCCGCATGTGGAGACAGGTCCGGAGCAACCTCGCGCTGATGCGCGATCTCCGGCAGCAGCTCCGGGACGCCTGGACCCGTCAGCGGCCGGATCTCGTCCTGGCGGACTTTGTTGTTCCGGTCGCAGGCCTCATGGCCCAGTCGATGGGGATCGCCTGGTGGACCGGCATGCCGAGCCCGTGCGCCCTGGAAACGCCTGACGGGACGCCCGCCTATCTCGGCGGGTGGTCACCGCGGCCCGGCCTGTTCGGCAAGATTCGCGACCAGGCAGGCCGGCGAGCGGTACGGACCTTCAAGAAGGCCTCGGCGTGGCTCTTTCGCCATCAGCTCGAGCCACTGGGAATCCACGGCCTCTACCGCGCGGACGGAACCGAGGTCATCTACTCGCCCGAACGAATACTGGCCTATGGGCTTCAGGAGTTCGAGTTTCACCGCCGCTGGCCTGATGCCGTCCGTTTCATCGGTCCGCTGACCGCCCCTCCGCCACTGACTGGACTCGCTTCGAAACCGTCCGAGGGGGAGGTTCCCGGAGGGGACATCCGGAAACCGGGCCAGCCCGAGTGGATCGCCGAGCGTCCGACGGTGCTCGTGACGCTCGGAACACACCTGTGGTGGGCCAAGGAACGGGCGATCACATTGCTCGAGGACGCGGCCCGGCGGATGCCCGACACCGAATTCCATTTCTCCCGGGGCGAAATGAGATCGAACCGCGCCGAGCGTCGCGGGAACCTCACCCTTTGCGACTCGATTCCCTACGGGCCGGAACTCCGTCGGTACGCCGCGGCGATCATCCACGGCGGAACAGGAATCACGTATGCCTGCGTCGAATCCGCTGTGCCGATGCTGGTCTGGCCCCACGACTACGACCAGTTCGACCACGCCGCGCGAGTCGTCCACCATGGCCTCGGCCGGCGCCTGGTCCCTTCCGCCGGCCGGATCGTCAAGGATCTGCGGGAACTGATGCCCGACGTCGCGGTTCGCGCATCGCTGCAGCGGTTCCAGGCGCAGACGAGCGGGTCTGATCCGGTCGCCCGGGTCACCGAGCTGCTGCGCCAGGGATAACGGTCTTCGGCTGCGATCGCCTTCTGTTCCCTTCTCGTCTCCACCAGCGAGACGACACCAGGCGCGCGTCGCGCCGGAGCAACAAAAAAACGCGTCGCCCTTCAATCTCAAGGACGACGCGTTCCGAGGAGTACTCACCCGCTCATCGCGGGGCCGTGGCAACTAGCTGATCGACTTGATCGTCTTGAGGATCCGGCTGACGATCTTGTACGGGTCAGCCTGGCTGTTCGGCCGGCGGTCTTCGAGGTAGCCCTTGTAGGCGTCGTTCGCGACGAAGCTGTGGGGGATACGGATCGAAGCGCCGCGGTTGGCGACACCGTAGTTGAACTTGTCGATCGACTGCGTTTCGTGGAGACCGGTCAGGCGGAGGTGGTTGTCCGGACCGTACGCGGCGATGTGCTCGTCCTTGTACTTGTCGAACGCCGCCATGAGCTTCTCGAAGTAGTCCTTGCCCCCCTTTTCGCGGAGGTAGGCGGTGGAGAAGTTCGTGTGCATCCCCGAACCGTTCCAGTCGACATCCTTGCCCAGCGGCTTGCAGTGCCAGTTGATGTCGACGCCGTACGTTTCGGCGAGGCGGAGCATCAGGTAGCGGGCCATCCACATGTCGTCACAGACCTTCTTCGAACCTTTCGCGAAGATCTGGAATTCCCACTGCCCCTTGGCGACTTCGGCGTTGATCCCCTCGAGCTCGATGCCGGCGTCGAGGCAGATGTCGATGTGCTTTTCGACGATCTCACGGGCGGTGCAGCCGACGTTCTTGAAGCCGACGCCGGTGTAATACGGACCCTGCGGGGCCGGGAAGCCTTCCGCCGGGAACCCGAGAGGACGGCCATCCTTGTAGAAGAAGTATTCCTGCTCGAAACCGATCCACAGGTCTTCCGCGTCATCAACGGTCGCGCGGAAGTTCGACGGGTGCGGCTCGCCATTCGGGAGCAGAACTTCGCACATCACCAGGAAGCCATTCTTCCGGGTCGAGTCCGGATAGAGGGCAACCGGTTTCAGCAGACAGTCCGAGCTCTTCCCTTCGGCCTGCTGCGTCGAACTGCCGTCGAAGCCCCACATCGCGAGGTCGGCGACGGTCTTCGGGGCCTTCGAGACGACCTTCGTCTTGCTGCGCAGGTTCGGCTCCGGCAGGTAGCCGTCGAGCCACACGTATTCCAACTTGTACTTGTCACCGGAAGCCATCAGTCGATTCTCCAAACGAAACCATGTGGGCGAGGGCCTGCATGCTCTCAGGGAGACGGGGCGTCAAAAAACCCCCGTCCGGTGCCGAAGTCGAGCGCTCCACCGACCAACCGGATCTCTTCCTGACTCCGCTGGCGGTCCGTCAACTCATGCTGCCTCTAAACTCATCAGGAGTCGAGCACAGTGCTCAACTCTTCAGCAGGGCTGCCCAGGCATCGCGCGACCATGCGCGGCGAACACTGGAATTCTCAATACTTTCCGTGACTTTAGGAAGCCCCCTGAATCACTGCCTAGGATAATGGCAAAGTGTATGCCGTCACCATGGGATCGTGGCTGCGGAGGAAATGGGCCTCGAATTCGTAACCCCGACGACGCGAAATCCCACCTCCGTGGCATCTCTTACCAGGGAGTCACGCCATCGCGTCAGCTTGGCCTTCCCCGGCGGCCCTCT
>JAEYWB010000239.1 GCA_023429275.1 Planctomycetota bacterium | reverse complement strand
CTCATGTCTCGCAAGGGCTGTGAAGTGGTCTCCGAGTTCTGCTGCCGAGGCTGGGATACCGTCGGCCCGTTGTGGTTGATTGGCGGTATCAATCGAAAACATCCGAGTTCCAAAGATCTTGGTCGAGCAAGAGAGTTTGCGAGGGGACTGAAGGCGTCGTTTTCAGTTTCTGAGAGTTGAGGGCGGTTCAAAATGGGGCCGAAAATGACAGCGACGAGGGTGAGAAGAGCTCCAGAATGATCGGGGCCTGACTCTGTATCGACCTCCGGAACGTCCGGAGTCGAGCCGGGTGATTCGCTCAACCGGACTTCCGCCGGCGCTTGGCGTCCTGCAGGCGGCAGCTTTCGCCCTGCGTCTTCAGGATATGGGCAGCGGTTCGTCAGGCGGTCGAGCGCAGCGCCCGTCAGGCGTTCGCTCCCCATCATCTCCGTCCCGTTCTCGAACGGCAGGTTCGTGGTCACAATCAGACTGTTCCGCCCGTACGCCGTCGCGATCACGTCGAACAAGAGCTCCGCACCCGCCTTACTGGCCGGGACATGGCCCGGTTCGTCCAGGATCAACAGGTCCGGCTTCCCCAGCTGCTGATGCATCCTCAGGATGCTGCCGCTCCCCCTTGGCCTCCAGGAGCGGAGCGATCAGCTCCGCCACTCGGAAGAACCGCACCTTGCCGTCGCCATCAGAAATCCGAGTCAGGGCGACAGGCTATATCGTGCCGAAGGCAACTCGATGGCATCAGGACTTTGAGGCCGTTTCGAGGCGTTCCTTCGCACGGTCTCGATACTTCTTGATCCGAGTGATCGTCGCGCCGTGGTCTCCGCCCATCCGGGAATAGGCGTCGATGGACCGATCGTAGAGCCAGATGGCTTCACCGTGGCGGCTGGCGGAAAAGCATGCGTTGGCCTGGCGGGTCAATTCCAGTGCCGCCTCCTCGTCGGTCCGCTTGAGTCGCAGCAGCAGCTTCCACGTGATGGCGAATCCGGGACCGGGCGGGACGGCTCCTTCGATCGCATCGAGGGCGAGGCGGGGCCACGCCGACAGGGAATGCGGTTCCGCTGAAGCCGGACGGCACTCTCCTCCGGCGCGGAGGGACTGCGCATAGTGCGAGCGGGCCGTGCCCAGGTCCCCCGACAGGTGGGCGGCATGGCCGATGTTCCAGTGCAGGAGGAGTCTTTGAAACGCGGGAAGCGAATCGAATGAGACGCTCTCGAGCCGAGCGAGGTGGTTGCGGGCCGTCGTGAAGTTCCCGGCCTGGGCCTCAGCGTCCGCCGCCAGGGCTCGCAGCGCATCAATCGCCGGATCCCCGGAGGGGCGGGAGACTAGCGCAAGGTCCAGGCCGGTCGCGGCGAGCCGGGCCGCTTCGCCTGCGTGCTGTTGCAGAAGCTCCACCCTCGCCAGGGCTGCCATCGCGTCGGCCCGCAACGTATGCGCGACGGGAAGATCGCTCGCGATCTCGACGCCACGCCGCGCGGAGCTGGTCGCGGCCGGATCCTGCCCGACGATGGCCTGGAGGACCGCGACCTCGGCCAGCGGCGGAATAAGCCTCGGATGAGATTTTCCCAGGGCCGATTCCAGCGCCGTGATCCCTTCGGAGAAGCGCTGAAGTGCTTCGCGAAGGCGGTCGTTCCGCTGTTCGTCGAACCCCTGCAGGATCAACACCCGGCCTCGCCGGTTTCCGTCTGTCCCGGTGAGGGTCTTGAGTCTCTGGAGGGCAGGACCAACATCTTTCTCAGGGCTCAAGAGGTCCCATTCGACCGCGGCCGAGAGGAGATCGAACGGCGAAATGAGGGGATGGTCCCCCGCCAGAAGCTCGCGGTCGGATCCGATCCCGAGTCGCCCGGTCGCCTCGTCGCCGGCGTCGCGGTCGCGCCGGGCGGTGGCCACCCGAAGCGCGACGGTCCAGAGGGCCGCGCCGTTCGGTCGCCTATCTGCGGGGAGGTCGGAGAGTTTCTTCGCAAATTCGATTGCGCGGATGATAGAGGCCTGGGCCAGATCGGCATGGCCTGCCTCGAGGTTCATCAGCGCTGCGGCGATGAGGGCTTCCGCCACGGTCGCATCCTCGAACTTCTCCCGATCAAGCGTGCGGAGGGCGGCCTGGGCGTGCCGCTCGGCCAGCATGAGCTTTCCACAGTTCCGCTGCTGCCGTGCGGACTCGCTGAAGAGTTCGGCGCGGCGTATCGGGGCCAGCGGAGTTCCCGCGAGCGAATCGATCGCAAGCTCGAACCACGTAGCGCGCTGCATGCTGAACGGCTCGGTGGAGTTGCGGCCCGCCCCCCAGGCCCAGGCACCGCGAGCCTCGATCACGTCAGGGGCCCGCCTCCGTTCCGGCGCGCTCGGTGTCGCGGGAGGATCGACTTTCGCCAGGAGCTCCTCGGCCCGCTTCAGCGCATTGGTCGCCTGGGTTGTGCTTCCGGTCCGCGTCAGGGCCAGCCCCCACCAGGCGAAGCTGAGCGCCTTGCGGGGATCGTCGTCCCGCAACTTCTCGGCAAGGGTGGCCGCCGTCCGCCACGCGCGCTCGGTCGTGACTTCGTCCCGATCGTTGTCTGCAATCCGGGCGGCCGTGGCGTACTCCTTCCACAGGCCGTCCTCCGCCGACACCATCCCGGCGAGGCCGAGGAGAAGTCCGAGAGTCCACAGAGAACTCCGACAGATTCTGCGAAGGGAAGCCATTGGTCTACCGTGGCGCGTCGAATGAGGCGGACGTGAGGTGGTCACGGGACTCCTCGCAGCGAAGGTGTCAGAAGGGGCTCGATGGGGAACGCCGTCATCGGACGGGCGGTACACTCGCCGAGGCTGCCGGCAGGCCGGGGGCGACCAACTGCCGGATCGCGTTCTGCACGGCGTCAGACTTCGACCAGTTCTGCAGGAGCACCATGAGATGCTCTGACGAAGGGTGAGGAGCGATTTCCCGCAGCACGGGGAGCAGCTTCTGTCGCGTTGCTTCATCGTCGAGAGCTTTCTGCAGCATCGCCCGGATCTCGACCGAGTCGCCGGATTTCTCGAGCGCTCGCGTCAGCCGCATTCGAAACTCTTCATCGTCCGTTCCGACGGAAGCCTGGGATTCGGCAAGCGGCTGAAGGCAGACGGACCGCCGCAGGACATCTGCGAGAAACGACGCGGATCCCGCGGGGAGCGCGTTGGCCGGAAGGAGCATGTGAACCTGATCGCGGACCTCCGGCGAGGCAAGGGCCTTGAGGATCTCGTCGCGAACCCATTGATCGACCGGCGACGGATCCCCATGGGCGACGGCGCGGATCGCCCGCTCGGCTGGCTTACGTCCCTCGGCTTCGTCGGGGTGGAACCAGGAGCGGGTCCGGTCGGAGAGGAACAGGATTCCCAGGACGAGCCCCGTCACGGCGACCACCTGCCCGATACTGTTGAGCCGCAGCCGGTCGAAGACTTCTTCGTCGAGAAAGTGCAGGGTCCGGACCCACGGGCTGGCGAGGCCGTTCTCCACATCGAACCGTTCCTGCTCGGCGACCTTGAACCGGGCGATCTTCAGGAACTTCGGGTTGGGATGCCGCTTGGCGAAGCGCAGCGCCTCGCGGGCCTCGGGCGAACGGGCCCCGTGGCGGACAACGCGGTGGGTCATTTCCTCCGTGAACTCCTGTTCCAGCATTTCGGCGTGCAGGCTCATGGCGGGGAATCCAGTCGAGGTGCGTCGGACGCCGTCTTCGGGGCGGTGCTCAGGAAATCGTGGGACGGGGAAAACTGCGGACTTCGTCGGCGAACTCCGTTCAGTCGCTGCTAGGCCCAGCGGTCGGGGGAAGAGGTCTCGGATTCGAGACTCCCTCCAATGCGGCGGGCTTCTTCAAGGACGAGGGCCGCCTGGTCGCGGAACCGGCTCTCTTCTTCGAAAGGGACGTCAATCGACCGCTGCACCTTGGCCAGGAAGGTGTCGAGGTCGAGATCGGCGATCTCATGGACATAGGCGGAGGCGAGCCACCGCCGCAGCGGGAGAAAACTGACCCGGGTCTGCAGCTCCTTGCAGGGGGTATTCCGCGTCAGCATCCGCGTGGCATTAAGGGCGGTTGTCAGGCGGTACAGCGAGTCATTGAAGGGGCGGGCGAGTGGAGCCGAGACGGTCTCCGGAATGTCCGGCAGCTCAATTCCTGAGTAAGCGATAGCCGGACTCGGTGCAATTCCCGTCAATGGAGGAGGGGAATTCGCCGCGGACGCCAACGGGAGAGGAGCTCCATCAGGCGCCAATTTCGCGACGCCTCGGAAGACACGATGCCCCGGAACGCCGAACTCCTCGGCAGCCGGCTTTCCGTCCTCGATCGGCACGTACCAGCGATCGCCCGCGATGACATACTGCCCGCCTTGTTCGGCACGGACTTCCTCGATTTTCAGATCTTTGTGCTCACCCGCGACATCCCAAAGCCGCAGGATCGGACGAAACCTCTCGTCAACATCGATCGCTCCCTGCAGAGTCTCGATTGTTAAGCTCATCCCGTTGCTCTCGCGCTTCGCCGTCACTTCGAAGAGCTGCGCGACGTCATCCAGGCGAATGACGTCCCCGTCAGGACGCAGCGTCTTGATTGACCTGAGATGAGCGGTGTAGTCGTCCTCGAACTCGGCCTTCAGAGTTGTCGCTGAACTGTCGAGCAGATCCAGCAGTCGACAGTCGCCCGCAGGAACTGTGATCCTGAGTTTGTTTTCCAGTTTCTCGATTCGACGTAGCGGCAAGACGTTGTGAGATGTTCGTGCCACCTTGAAAGTGCGATGCCCCGCGAGATCGGCCCAATGACACTCGACCAGGCA
>JAEYWB010000215.1 GCA_023429275.1 Planctomycetota bacterium | reverse complement strand
ATCCCAACCTCCCTGCGACGCTGGCGGTGACGGGGAAGGTCTCGCTCCCGTCAGGTCCGCTGGAGATCGGAACGATCACGTTTCATCCGGAAGGAGACGGCAATCCCGCCGACGGCCGCCTTCTCTCGGGAGGGGCGTTTGAACTGTCGACCTACAAGAGCGGGGATGGAGCGGTTCCCGGCAAGCACAAGGTCACGATCCAGATCCCCCCGCGACTTGAAGGGGACACCTCGAGCCCGACAGTCACTCTCCCGTCACAGTATGCCTCCGTGGCGCAGACCACGCTGACAGCCGAGGTCACACCGGGAGGCAAGAACCACTTCGAGTTCGTGATCGACGAGAAGGCGCCTGCCGGAACGAAGCGATAAATCGGGTGCCCGGAAAGAGTTGTGAACGTGTCCCCGACAGGAGTCGAACCTGTGACCTTCGGTTGAGGAAGGGACGTTCACGATTGATTCGAATGACTTGGAAACCCTGTGTTTCTACGGTCGAAAGGTGAGCTTCGCGAATCTCGCGAAGCACGGCAACTCGCCTCAGTTGTCTCCAACTGTCACCGAGAGTTCCGCACGCGTCCCTTCAGGACGTTCCGGGCACGGGTCACCTCTCGCCCTTACGGCTTGGATTCAGAAAATGTTCCCGAAGCCGGCTTCGCGTGATGCCGTGATCCAGAGCGAGAGTCCCGCGAGAGCCAGCCACCACAATCCGCATTGAGCTTCCCGGAGGACGCCGACAGAACGGATCGCAAGCTTGTTCTCCGGAACATATCCCCCCATCCGTGGGAACCAGCGGGGCGTGTGGCGGCAGTAGGCATCGAACTCCGCACCGTAGATGGCTGCGAGGACCCGTTCTTCCGCCGGGACGACGCCGAATCGATAGAGCGCGATGACCGGTATGAGCAGCAGGGCGATTGGCAGACTCTGCCAGAAGACCACAAAGGCACCGCTGATCAGGAAGGTTCCGAGATAGAGCGGGTTCCGGCAGATCGAATAGGGCCCCGTCGTCACGAGCTGCCGGGTTTTTCGCTCACTGATCGACGCCAACGCCCAAAGCCGGACAGCGATCCCTGCAACCAGCAAGAAGAATCCCCCGGTCGTAAGCCATAACCCGGCGGGAGACCGAAGCGCGACCGGCGGCCGGCTGAAGAGGGTGATGCAGAGCCCCGTCAGCAGGCAGATGGCCGTCAGTGGAAGCCGGATTCGATAGGCTCGCGACTGACGGACGTCAGTGGGTGCGGGCCGACTTCTTTCAGATGCTGAGGATGAACTTCCGGCGGAAGACAAGGGACGACTTCGCGACGCAATATCGGTAACGATGGTCCTTGAGGGGTGGCCCGACGACAGGCCGACCGCCGGCAGAGGCAAGAGAGGCATCCGTGCATTCCGTGAAAGGGGAACTTCCTGTTCAGCCGCAGGCCACCAAGGAGCCGCGGCTGAACGATCCTAGCTCGCATCGCAAGGAGGAAGAGAGAATTGGTTCTCTTTCTAAGCGAGAGTTCACCAATCTCCAGGGGGGCGCCAGCTGGCATTCAACGGTTAGCTCGAATCGAACGTCAGCGTGCTGCGGTTTCTCAGTCAGTCCTGCTCAATTCGCTCACATCCGGCTCGCGTTCCCCAGGCCCGCCAGACGTCGGGAGAGACTCCGTCCTGAACCGAGCGGACCGAGCCGTCGAGAAAGGCGGCAAAGACAAGCCCAGGGTGAAAGCTGCGGGCTGTGATGGCAGCGTACGTCCGCTGTGTCGCGCTGCTGCCTTCCTGGCGGGAACTGAAATCGATGTCATACGTTTGCCCATCCGAATGGTCGTAGGAGACGACCCGGTTCGGCGTGAAGACCGTCGTGAAACCGGTGTCGTGCACGTTTCCGTCGCACCACTCCGTGTGGCCGGCATTGTCGTTTCGGTTTGGACCAAGCTCGAATGTCGCCGCTCCGGCCCAGGCGGCAAATTGGGCAGGCACAGTCGGAACAGCCGGTCCCGGGTCAACCGTGTTGACGAACATCGGCTGGAACGTTTTCACCTCCGAGAGAGCGAGGGTCTGCGACAGCCCGTCCGCGATGCCCGCCGGGCTGAGGCTGCTACCGGGGAAGAACGCTCCATCGCTCCCTTCGCGAGTCTTGGGGTCATAGATGAACCAGGTCCCAAAGTTGAACGCGTAGCTTACCGGGCGGACGAGCCCCTCCTCCTCCTCGCAGAGAGTGGCCGAGTGGGGATCGCTGCCACAGCGGTAAGTTGGAACGTCGAGCTGCTGCGCTCCGGCCGCCAGGTTCACTGCGTCGGTCCATTCGTATTCGAACTGGATCCGTCCATAGATGTTTCCCTGGTCGATAAACGGCAGAAGCCTGGCGTGCACAGACCACGACCCTTCGCCACCGGTCGGAATCGAACCAGGTGGAAATCGGCCATGAGTGCCCTCGTAGTTCTGCAGGGCGAGGCCGATCTGTCGCAAGTTGTTCCGGCATGTGGCGGCGCGGGCTGCTTCGCGCGCTTGCTGCACGGCGGGCAAAACGATGGAGACCAGCACACCGGCGATCGCCGTTACGACACAAAGTTCGATCAACGTGAATCCGGCGGGTCGCCTCCCCTGGCGAGGATACCTCATGCGTCCTCTCCGGCGACGATGCCTTCCTCGTCCTCGACAGTGAGCGGTTCACGGTCCGGCTGCCCGGGGAGAGTCACCTGGAAACAACTTCCTTCGCCCGTGACGCTCGTGA
>JAEYWB010000206.1 GCA_023429275.1 Planctomycetota bacterium | reverse complement strand
TCCTGACGCTGGCGGTCTGGCTCTTCACGTTACCCCTGCAGATGAGCGTCTTTCATCTCGCGGCCCCGATCGGTTTTGTGATCAACGTCCTCCTGAGCCCGCTCGTCGTTCTCCTGCTCGGAGCCGGATACCTCTACCTCGCCGTCGGACTTCTGGCGGCCTCCGTTGCCACACCTGTCGGCTGGCTCTTCACGGGGCTGCTCAGACTGTTTCACGCCCTCGTCCAGCGAGGGGCCGAATTCTCGCTGGGGCACTTCGAGGTTCCGGGCCCACCGGACTGGTGGCTCGGGGGATTCTATGCGCTGCTGCTGTTGCTGATCGTTTCCCGAACGCTCCGCTGGCAACGTCCCGCGCTCCACGGGCTCGCCGTCTGGACCATCGCGGGGCTCCTCTTCGGGCTCCGTCCCGCCCCGGGCGGCTCCCTGACCTGTACAGTCCTCGCGGTGGGGCATGGCGGGGCGATCCTCCTCGAGACCCCCGACGGCAGGACTCTCCTTTACGACTGCGGCGCGATGGGGGGAGGGGATCGGACGGCCACAACGGTCCGCAACCTGCTGTGGGAACGGCGAAGAGAGCGGATCGATGCCGTGATCCTGTCCCACGCGGATGCCGACCACTTCAACGGCCTCCCCGCGCTCCTCTCTTCGGTCCAGGTCGGCGCTGTTCTCGTTTCGAACGAGTTCTTCGACTTTGGCCAGCCGGACGTGGAAACGACCTGTACGGCTGTGGCTCGCGCCGGGATTCCGATCAGACGTCTCGCCGCAGGGGATTCCATCGAGGCAGGGCGGGGGACAGATATCCGCGTCCTGCATCCGCCGCCGCACTTCAACGACTCGCAGGACAACGCCAACAGCCTCGTCGTCGAGATCGAATCTTACGGGCGAAAGCTCCTGCTGACCGGCGATCTCGAGCAGAAGGGGCTGGTCCGACTTTTGACCGGGCCGCCCCGCCGGGTCGACCTGCTCCTCGCGCCGCATCACGGAAGCCGGGCCGCCAACCCGTCCGATCTCGCGCGGTGGGCCGCGCCGCGGATCGTCATCGCGAGTTCGCCGGTCGACGTCACCGAAAGCCTGCGACGCATCTACCCCGACGCGGAGGCGGTACTTGCCACCGCAACCTCCGGCGCGATTACCGTCAAAGTTGACCGAGAAGGAAGCCTTCGAGCGATCCCGTTCCTGAGGCCCGGCAGGTAGGGCGGCCCCGTCACGTTGTGCTCGCCCGCACGGCGTTCTCTTCGCAACCGATCGATCCCTGGGGCCAAACCGGGCCGAGACCAGGAGATTCCCGGTGTCAGGCGGCTCGTGGAATGAAGGCGACTTCAAATTCCCACGCCCCCTGATGACGGCGATCGGCATCGACCGTCATTTCCCGCCAGGGTTGGCCGGCCGCCCGGGTCTTCCGCTCGATCAGTGCCGTGAGCTGAAAGACTTCGGTCGGAAGGTCGATGAAGTCGTCCGGCGAATCGACCGGATGGAGAACGTGGCTGCTGCCGACGCTTCCCTCTTCGTAGTGCATCACGACCTTGAGCGTCGCGCGATCGCACGTTTCCGGGAGAGAGGACTCCAACTCCTTCTGAAGCTGGTTGATTTCGGGAAGGACGAGAGGGGCAAGATCGTTCATCGTTGTCGGCGCATCCTTGCTTTGACAGGGTGAAACAGTCTGGCAGCTTTCCGCCGATCGACGCAAGACCGTTCACAGCCCGGAGTACCGAATCTGTGTGAGTCTCGGGTGTCGCTGGAACACAGGGTCTCTCACGACCAGTCCACGGAGCCACGGAATTCCCGGTCGCTGCCGAGTGCCGCCGAACCTTACTGCAGCTCTGCAAGCCAGAGCCGGATCTCGTTCTCGTAGTTGCTCGAGAGATTGGCCCGGACAAGCTCCTGTTCGAACTGCGCGGCCCCCTGGGGAGCCTGGTCCGCATGCTCGGCCGAGACGAAGCGGTCGGCCGGGTTCGGAGCGATCAGCCCGCGGATCAGTCCGAGCAGTGTTTCGTTCCGGGCCACGTCGCGCGGGAGGAGCCCGGGAAGCCGCGCCGGCAGCGCTTTCTTGGCGTCGATCAACTCCTGCCCCGCAAGCCCCACGAACGGATATTCGCCGGAGAGGATCTCGTAGAGCATGTATCCCAGGCTGGCGAGGTCGGACTGCGGCGTGTGCGGCGCTCCCTGGAGGACTTCCACAGCGGCGTACCGCGGTGTCCAGGTCGAGCGGAGCGGCGGGTCACCGATGACAAAGGCCGAACCGAAGTCGATCACCTTGCAGTTCCCCGTCCGCTTGATCATCAGGTTGGACGGCTTCAGGTCCGCATGGATGATTCCGTTGCGATGGAGCGCACCGACCCCCGAGAGACATTCCCTGATGATCGCGATCGCGACTCCCGGCTTGAGCCGCAGCTGTTCCCCGGCGTGCGTCACGATGACGTCGTTCACGTACTCCCAGCGGTCCGCCTTCATGTTCGAGCGAACCTGGTCGAGCGTCCGCGGCTTCAGGAGCTCGCGGAGGTCGTATCCGTCGACCCATTCCATCGACAGGACGTGCAGGCCGTCGAGCTCGATGACATTGAAGATGTCGAGGAGGTGATCCTGCTGGAGCCGGGCCAGATTCGAGGCGACTCTCGCCAGGCGGGCCATTTCGGCGTGGTAGTTTTCCCAGCCTTCGTATCCTTCCGGACGGAAGAACTTCAGAGCGAGACGAAACGTCGCTCCGAAGGCCCCCTTCCGGTCGGCCAGGAAGACGACCCCTTGTCCTCCGGAGCCGAGCCGCCTCAACAGGCGGTATCGAAGCTCCCACCGAACTTCCGAGCTTGTGGTCAGCTCGCGGAACCGATTGATCAGCTGTTCAGTGGCACGGGCCTGATCCTCGCCGTCGCGTGTGGCGAAGCGAGTCGGCGTCTGATACGCCTCAGTCGGATCGATGATTGAGAGGTCGTCGTTCATCCCGCCCATTCCCGCGAAGAGCCTCCGTGCCCACCGCATCATAGGGGGGGAGGCGGGTCCCGGGGAGATCGAATTCGGGCATTCTGACGCAACCCCTTTATCTGCCGTCAGAAATGTCGAGTGACCCGGTCGGCATAGTTGTTTCGGCAGCATCCCCGCCCGCCGGCAGAATCAGCGTAACTCTTTTCCCCGGCAGGTTCTTGACCACGTTCCATTCGCCGGGTAGCGTTGACGATAGTTCTGATACACTTTATCGCTGGAATTGAGCGGGAGCTTCATCAATGGCTTTCTCCACGCGGCTCTGGAGTGGCTCCGTCATCCTCGCCTTGGCGGCAGCCGTTTCGGCGGCCCCTCCTGAAAAGGGGAAGAAGGCCGACGCGAGGAAGAAGGCCAACGAATTTGTCGATGTGACGCAGCAAGTGGACGTGCAGTTCGTCGAGGGGCTGCGGTCGCCTGAAGCCCTCACGCATGAAGTGTTCGTCGTACTCAGGAACGTCTCCGGCCGACCTCTGCCAGGGCCGCTCGCCCTCGTATTCGACGACGAAAAGGCCCCGGACTTCGCGTTCGACTGGTACACGAACAAGCTCGCGACCGGCAAGGAATATTACGGCCTGGTCGATGTCGATGACGAGATTCCAGCCGGCCAGTCCTCGCGCCGCCGGAAGCTGTACCTGAACACGTCAAAGCCGGTGAACGAGGAGGAACGGGTTGCGTTCGCCTCGCCGTTTCGCGTGATCCGGTTGAGCGACGAACATGTCGACTCGAAGAGGCCCGTCGACGAGGAGGTCGCTGGAAAGAAGTACACGCGTGAGGAGTTCGACCGGGTCAAGGAGATCCAGGAGCGGGCTGCCGACTCGCTCCTGACCAAGGAAGTGGGTGGTGTTTTCCTGGGCGAAGACGCCAATGGCAACCTCATCATCAAGGCCTCTGCAGAGCGCCGCGGTGCGGCTCGCGTGCTCCCTGGAAGCTTCGAGGGAGTGCCGATCGAGACGACTGTCAGCGGGAAGTTCGTGCGGGACGGCAAGCTTCCGAAGCCCGCCGGGTCTCCTGCGCCGGGCTCAACCGGGGGAACCGGTTCGGCGCCGCAACGGCAGGCAACGCTTGCACAACTGCGGACGGTCCAGACCCGGCCGGTCTGTGTCGGCGCCTCGGGTATGAACTCCGTCGATGTTTGTGCGGTGGCCACAATCGGCTGTCGGCTGAAAGACCGGGTTCCTTCGCCGAACACTGGTTACTTCGCCCTGAGTAATAACCACGTTTTCGCCCGGCTGAACGGGGTCAATATCGACGGCTCCATTTTCGCGAACAGCGTCCGCGTCGGTGAGGAGGTCCAGCAGCCCGCTCAAGGTGAATTTATCAATTGTCTCAAAACGGGCCTGCAGATCGGGACCCTCTCCGATTGGGAGCTCTATCGGTACGCAGGGGGCGAGGGTAGTGACTTCCGTCTCAGCGCGCCGCCCAACATCATTGACGCAGCGATTGCCGCAGTCACGCCGAATACGATGGACTTCAATCCGCCGACGGACACCTACGGGGCGATCTCGCGCAATCCGATCACAGCATCGATCGGCCTCAAGATCCAGAAGGTCGGCCGCACGACGTTCTGGACGCACGGTACGGTCGTTGGAATCAACGGGATCATTTTTATTCCAGACGGGGCGCAGTCGTCGCTTCATACTCGCTGCATCATTACGGAGCGGGCGACCAGCGGTATCTTCTCGGCCGGTGGTGACTCGGGCTCCCTCGTTGTCACCGAAGTCGCCAATCGGCCTGTCGGTCTTGTGTTTGCCGGTGCCGGGGATAACTCGACCTCCGTGATCTGCCCGATGGGCCCGATTCTCGATCGATTCAATCTGATGGTCGATGACGGCCAGGATGGTTTCATTGGAGGACGTTCGGGACGGATTGGGGCGGCGATCGGTCCAGTGAACCGAGGCATCCGCCGATAGACGCGGAGAGACATGTCGAACGTTCCTACCGACACTTTCCGCGTCCGGGTGACCAAAGATCACCTCGTCTTCAGCGCGGGTCACTTCGTCACCATCACGACCCCCGCCACTTCGTTCTGCGAGCGGATTCACGGCCACAACTGGCGTGTTGCTGCAGAAGTCGCCGGGCCTCTTGACGTCAATCATTACGTCTTCGACTTCGTTGCGCTTCGGGACGCTCTCCAGGCAATCGTTTCCGGACTGGACCACCGGATGCTTCTGCCGACGCGGCATCCCGAAATCCCACTGACCGTCACCGATCGGGAAGTCGAGGCCCGCTATGCCGATCGCCGCTGGGTGTTCCCCCGCGAAGAGTGTCTTCTCCTGCCTCTCGAGCAGACGACCGCTGAGCTGATTGCTTCCTGGATCGGCGAGCAGCTTCTCTCCTCCGTCGATTGCGGCTCCCTGGACGAAGTCACGATCGAGGTCGAGGAGAACTTCGGCCAGTGGGCCTCCTGGACGCGGCGGCTTCGGTAAACCGAACACGCGCCGTCTCGTGGCCAGTCGGTGCGCGGCGAACTTCGGCAGATCCCGCCGGCCGGTCGCTGAAATCGCTTCAAACTGGGCAACCTGTGCGCTCCCGCGAGAAAGACGCGTTCTGCGTCACCTTGCTCGACCGAACTCAGACGGCAAGGACCATCCTCGGCCTGCGCTCGCAACCGTCCTGCCAGACGGGAGCGCGATGGGACTCGAGGGCGACTGACACGGAGGGGTGCTGAAGCGCGATCGGCCCCCGCATCAGGAGATGAAACAATGAGGAAGTCGGGTTGGAAGAAGTGGCTGTGCACCGTCACGGCCACGGTCGGCATGGGCTCGCTGGCGGTGGCCGGCGACCGCGGATTCATCAACACCGATGCGGTGTTCGGTGAAAACGGAAACAACATTCGCCTTGTCAGCGACGCGTGCGCCGCCGATCCGTGTCTTGCGGATCCGTGCTGCCCGAGCGACGCCGATTCGTGCGATGGCTGCGGCGAAGGCTGCCTCGGCGGAGACGGCTGGGACCTCGGCACATCGCTGTTCGGCGAAGAGTCGAAGTGGGACATCGGTGGCTGGACGCAGTGGGGTTACACGAACAAGAGTGACTCCACGTTCAATACCCACCCGGGCCGGTTCAACAACCACCAGTCGTACCTGTTCGTCGAGAAGAAGGTCGATGGCAGCAACGGGATCGACTTCGGTGGACGCGTCGACGTCGTCTACGGTGTCGACGGCCCGAACACCCAGGCGTTCGGAAACAACCCGGGAAATTGGGACTTCCGGAACGGGTTCGATCATGGCGACTACGGCTGGGCTCTTCCCCAGGCCTATGGTGAAGTCGCCTACGGAGACGTGTCGGTCAAGGTCGGTCACTTCTACACCCTCCACGGGTACGAAGTCGTCACGGCGCCCGGTAACTTCTTCTACAGCCACGCCTTCACGATGAACTTCAGCCAGCCGTTCACCCACACCGGTGCGGTTGCGACCTACGCCCTGAACGACAAGATCACCGTCTACGGCGGATACGTCTTCGGCTGGGACACCGGCTACGACCAGGCGTTCGGCGGCAGTGCGCTCCAGACCGGTATCACCTATGCCGCGACGGACAAGCTGTCGATGACCTACATGACGACTCTCGGCGATCTCGGAACGATCGGCGACGGGTACAGCCACAGCATCGTCGGGACCTATAACATCACCGAGAAGCTGACCTACGTCCTGATGAGTGACCTGGTCGACTCGAACGGGTCGGCCGCCGTCGGAGGCCTGAAGACCTTCAGTGCCGCCAACTACCTGCTCTACGACGTCACCGACAAGGTTGGCGTCGGGGGCCGCGGCGAGTGGTTCAAGTTCAACGGCCGGTCGTACTACGAAATCACCGGCGGCGTGAACATCAAGCCGATTGCCAACCTCATCATCCGTCCCGAGATCCGTTACCAGTGGACCAGCGACGCGGCTCCGACGTCGATCGCCGGCTTCAGCGGCGACGAAACGATCTTCGGAATCGACGCGAT
>JAEYWB010000203.1 GCA_023429275.1 Planctomycetota bacterium | reverse complement strand
GCCCGGGTGATCCAGACCGAAACGACGCTGTTCGCCAGGACGCCGGGCTGCAGGACGTTCGGGTCCCGTTCGCGGTCGGTCCGCGGGCTCTGCCGCGAGCCGGTCCAGCCGAACGCCTCGAGGACGTCCGCCACCGCCTGGGCTCGCGGGAGGCTGAGGCTCGGCCGGTCGCGTTCGTTCGAGAGGCTCGCGAACATCCAGGCCCGGCTCGGGAACCCGAGGGAGATCATCGAGTTCGCGGGGCGGCGGCCATCGGGATCGAAGGTGATCTCTTCGACTTCGATCGGACGTCCCGACGCGCTGTAGAGAGAATCGACCACCTGCTCGGCGGCCAGCCGGCGACGGTCAGGGGCGGCGAAGAACCGCAGCTCGGGGGACTGCGTCAGATTCTGCCCTGTCGCCTCGCGCTGGTAGAGCTCCGAGGTCATGATCCGGCGGATCAGGTGCTTGAGGTCATAGTCGTGGACGACGAAGTCCTGGGCCAGCCACGCCAGGAGCTCGGGATGGCTGGGGACGTGACCTTCCCAGTCGTGAGCCGGTTCGACGAAGCCGGCGCCGATGAGCCGCCGCCAGACGCGGTTGACGACGACTTGTGCGAACCGGGTGTTCTGCGGAGCCGTCACGAGGGCGGCGAGCCGCTCGCGGGTGTCCGTCGGCTTCTGCATCAGCCGGGCCAGCTCTTCGTTGTCGGGACAGCCGGTCGTCTCGGCGAAGGGCCACTGCGGCGGGATCGGTTCCTTCGGCTGGAGCGTCACCTTGATGAGGGATTCGCGGGCCTTCTTCTCGAAGAAGGCTGGCGGCACCGTGCTCGTCGCCGGGACCGTGACGGTCTTCCGCTCGAGCAGGGCTGCAAGCGAATAGAGGTCCTTCTGCGTCGTGCTGTGGAAGGGGGAGTCATGGCAGCGGGCGCACTGCAACTCGATGCCGAGGAACGCCGTGGCGATGATGTTTCCCTTCGCGGCGTATGGGGCGTCGTTGTCCGCCGCGAGGCCGAAGCCGGCGCTCCCCCCCTCCCGCTCGCTCCCTCGCATGAGGATCAGCTCTGTCACCAGCCGGTCGAACGGCTTGTTGTCGACGAACGACTCATACAGGAACCAGCGGAACGGGCCGGTGTTGTTGAGGCTCGGCTTGAGCATGTTCGGGTTTTCGGCCAGGACGTCCTGCCAGTAGGCGACCTGGTGATCCGCCCAGCGCTCGTCGGCGAGTAGCCGGTCGATGAGCTTCTTCCGCTTGTCGGGCGACTGATCCGCCAGGAAGGCCTTCGCCTCCGCTTCGGACGCCGGAACGCCGACCGTGTCGAGCCAGGCACGCCGCAGGAACGCCTCGTCACCGATCGTGGGGGCCAGCGCCACCTGCTCCTCGGACAGGGGAGGGGCCGGCCATTTCGCCCCGGCCTGAATCCAGTCGTTGAGGAGCGAGATCTCCTCCGGCTTGAGAGGCGTTCCCGAGGGAGGCATCCGTTCCCCTTCGTCTCCGCTGCGGATCCGACGCAGAAGCTCGCTCTCGGCCGGTTTGCCGGGAACGACGGCGGGCATTTCGGAATCTCCGGCTCGCAGGGCGGCTTCCCGACTGTTGAGCCGCAGGCTGCCGTTCTCCTTCTCGCCGTGACACCGGAAGCAGTTCGTGCTCAGGATCGGAAGGATCTTCGAGTGGAAGTGGCGGGCCTCTTCGATCGGTGTCCGTGAGGAGGCCGCGACCGCCTGGTCGATCCTCGACTTCAGGAAGGCGTCGATCGGGTGCGAGGCGCCGGCCGCAACCGCCGCGGTCTTCTGCTCGCCAGCCCATTCGCGGCCGAGCTTGTGCCGATGCTTCCAGAACTCGTCCTGGCCGGCGGCGGCCGCACGCCGCGTGGCGGCGTCAAAGGCGGTCAGAGACTCCTCGGTCCGTGCGAGAGCGGCCTCGACGGCGGCATCGGTCAGGGAGACCGCCGCCACCGGGCTCTGCGCGGGCTGAAGGATGACATACGACTGCTTGTCCGGCGTCTGAACCGCGACACTCACCTCACCCGGTTCCGGACGGAAGTTCTTTCCCCCGACGAGCGTTTCGAGGATGACGCGGCACCGCCCATCGGAGCCGACTTCGGCCTCCCCGAATGCTTCCTGCATTTCGTAGCCGACAATCCGTCCGCCGGGGGCCGGCGGCGGCGGGATCGGGGTGACCGGCTGATGGCCGTCGGTCGAGCCCGAGATGGTTTTCGTCCGGACGGCAACCTTTCCGTTCACCCAGAGGCGGCCGAGGCCGCGGGCACGCAGGAGGAACTGGTGCGAGCCGGGGGGAAGCTGAACGTCGGCCGCGAGCCGCATCAGCACCGGTGCTTTCCAGCTGTCGCGAATCCCCCAGTCGTCGTAGCGGCGCGGGAGCCGGTTCAGCAGAAATCCGGTTGTCTGCCAGCGAAGCGTCTCGAGCGGAAGCGTTTCGTCGTCATTGAGCCAGCGGTTGTGAGCCGGCATTCCCTCGTGATAGGTCACGAGAACCTGTCCGAGGGGCAGGTCTCCGAGATCGGGGACCACTTCCGGGGCCGCCTTGGCAACGACCGGACCGCCGGTGCGGTTGAAACGCCCCTTCATCGTCTCGTTTGAGAGGATCTCGCGGTGGACCGCGACACCATCGAGTGATCCCCGGAAGCTGTTACCGGGAGTTCCCCCCTGGGAGGAGGCGATCCAGATGGCGTCGTCGTCGACGACCGGCGCGGCCTTCGTGTTCCCCCCCATGTCCCACTTGCCTTTGAGGGGGGAACCGTCAATCCAGCCTCGAATGCTTTCGGGCTCGCCGAAGCGGTAGGCTGCGGCGACGTGGTGCCAGCCGGTCCTGGGGGAAAATCCGTCGGTCGAGGTCCAGCGATGCCAGTGGGAGTCGCTCTTCGCCGCGCCGCTTGCCGGCGGGGTGGCGAACAGGAAACTGATACACGCCTTCCCGTCCGCCTCGCGGATCCGGAGCGCCCAGTTCTGGTTGTCGCGGGCAAAGTCCTTCGAGCCGGTCCGCCCTTTCCCGATGATGTACTGGTTTTCGTTGGACTGGAGGTCTTCGATTTTGACCCAGGCCTCGATCGTGATCGCGTCGCCGTTCTTGAAGTCGAACGGGCTGTCGGCACCGGGATCGGGGAACGTGAAGCGGGCGCCGCGGCCGTCGAACTTCACGCCGGTGTTGCTCGACTCGAAGTCCGGAAACTCGGGGGGCCGAGGACCGGGGACGTCCCGATGGACTCCGCCGTGGGCCTGCAGCTTCGAAGTCTCTTCCGTCCCGAATTCCCAGCGAATGACCGGAGCGGCGGAGACGGCCTGGCCACCAATGACGCCTCCTGCGAGGAGACAGCAGAGACCTGAGCAAAGTCGAAGGAACATACGCGAATCATCCCTCGGCGACGGGGCGCAAAACCGAAGACGGTGAACTGCGATTGTAACGAGATCGCATCAATGAAAACCACGCTGACTCCGGGAGTTTCGGGACAAGTCTGGTTACCACTGAGACACGGGGTTACGGAGAGAACGTGCGCAGTTCATCCCCGGATGAAGACTCGATTCCTGGCCGGGGCGATGTGACACGTCGTCCTCTCCGTCTCCCTTTGTCATCGTGGTGACGTTTGCAGGGGGAACGGACTGGCGATGGAAGGAAATCACGGTTCTCCTTCGTCGCCGCGCGAGGGGCCAGTGAATGACCTCATTCCGGGGAAATGCGGGAAAACCTTGGCCTCTCCGTCTGCGAACGGACAACCGCAAGTTCTGCCATGTGCGGCTCCGGGCGGCTCCGCGAAACTGTCGGGGTTTCAGGGACTTTGCGTGGTTGATGAGGTCCTGACGGTTCTCATGAAGGAGGATCCGTTCTCAGCCCAGAGAGCCGCGGGACGATTGGTCTTGTCTCATTGTGCGACAGGGAGTTAGAACCCCAAACCCGCCCGCTCCTGGCGCCGCGCCCTGCTGCGCGCCGGGTATTCGCGTCGCGGACCGTTTGGCATGGATGCCTCCGATGTCCCATTCGTTCCCCTCCTCCCTCCGAATCGCCGGAGATGACCGCCTGCCGGTCACCTTCGGGAAGATCACCGACTTTGCCAACGACCCGATCGTCGGCATGCGGCGGCTGTGGGCCACGCACGGCGAGATCTGTGCTTACCAGGAAGAGACGCAGCGGATTCACTTCGTCTTCGGTCCGACCTACACGAAGCAAGTCCTCAGCGACTCGCAGCGGTTCCATGCCAGCTTCTTTGCGATCCGCGGTCCTCGAAAGTCAGCCCAGCGGCGGGTGACGAGCGGCCTCCTGACGATGAACGGCGAGCAGCACAAGGAGCATCGCCGGTTCGTGATGGGCCCGTTCCAGAAGCGGGCGGTTGCCGCCTACCACGACCACGTTTCCGGCATGTCTCAGGACCTAGTCCGCTCCTGGGAGCCAGGGACGGTCCGGGACGTCAGCGCGGACATGACGCACTACATGCTCCGGCTGACGAGCAGCATCCTGTTCGGACTCGACTGCCCGGAACTCGCGTACAACATCGGCGAGCTGACCGAGAAGTGGGTTGCGCTGAATCACCGCCTCGGTCCGGCCGCTCTCTCGTCGAACCTGGAGCTCGTCGGCGAATACGAGTTGCTGCTGAAGTCGGCCGAGGAACTCGAACAGGCGGTGCTTGAGATGATCCGGCTGCGGCGCGGCGGGAAGCTCGGCAATGACGTCCTGTCGCTCCTCATCCGCGCACACGACGAGATGGGGAACGTCAGCGACGACCAGCTCATCGGCCATATCGTCCTGCTGTTCGGCGCCGCCCACCTGACGTCGGCCCACACGCTCACCTGGACACTGTTCCTGCTGTCGCAGCATCCCGATGTCATGCGGCAGCTCAACGACGAGCTGCAGGAACATGTCCGGGAGTCCTCCCCGACGCAGGATCAGCTTGAAGCCCTGCCCGTCCTCGAGAGGGTCCTCAAGGAAAGCATGCGGGTGCTCCCGGCGTCGGCTTACTCGCAGCGGATCGCGTCGGAGCCGGTCCAGCTCGGGCCATTCGAGCTGACGCCCGGCAGCGTCGTGGTGTTCAGCCAGCTCATCACGCACCACATGCCGGATCTCTACGCGCAGCCCGAGAAGTTCCTGCCGGATCGGTGGAACACGATTGCCCCTTCGCCGTATGCCTATCTGCCGTTCGGGGCGGGACCGCGGATGTGCATCGGAGCGGCGCTCGGAATGATGCAGCTGAAGATCAGCCTGCCGACCTTCCTCAAGGAGCGGAAGGTGACTCTGGTGCCGCACTCCGAGATCGCGGCCAAGGTGATGTCGACGATGCTCTTCCCGGCGACGGAAGTCCCGATGCGGATCGACGAGAACGACGGGCGATTCGAAACCTCGCCCGTCAGCGGGAACATTCACTCGCTCGTCGACATGCCGGCCGTGACGACGGTACCGATGCGTCGCGCGGCGTGAGGCTGCGTGCGGAGGGCCACGCCGCGAGTCAGTTCACCAGGTCGATCTTGAGCGGCTCGGGCGGCGCGTCGACCACCTTCACCTTGAACGGCGTCGTGAGCGGGTTGAGGTAGATGGCGGGAAGAAGATCCTTCGGGGGCCCCGCCTTCGTCACGATCGCCATCTGCTCCTCGGGCTTGAGCCCTTCAGGCAGCACCGGCACTGACGTCTTCGACACCGTGATGGCATAGTCGCCAGGCATCGCCCCTTTGGGCTGCTCGGTCGCGCTGTAGTACGTGGTGACTTCGAACTTCCCTTCGGCATCGGTCGTCCCCGCGGCCGAGCGGACCTTGGGATTGTTCGAGACGAGACTGACAGCCGCCCCTTCGACCGGCTTCCCCTTGTAGGTCACCACTCCCGTCACGGGAAACGTGGGGGGCGCCTGCGGTCCCTTGGAGCATCCCAGGCAGGAGAGACTCGCCGCGAGCACGATCGAGAACCGGGACATGCCAGATGTGCCTTCCATAAGATCGATCCCTGAAGCCAGGGGGGAGCGGAGTGGGGAGTCCCCCTCCGGGATGACGGATCGCAGCCGGCCCCGAACGGTCTTCGGTAGAGGGCCAGGGCTTTCGAAGAACCCGACGCGGTCGCGAATCAGAATTCGCCGACGGCGCCGTTATCCGCCTTGTCGCCAAGCCGCGAGTACGTCAGCCGGTCAATCGCATCGCTGATGAACTTCACGGCTCCGTCCCCCAGCACGAAGTGGGCTCCCCCAGTGTGGACGGACTTGAATCCGAAGATCGCCGAATAATTCGAGCCGGCGTTCGACATGCACGGATGCGAGCCGTATCCGACCGATCCCGGGCAGGTGTTGTAGCTGATCGGCGCGGTCGTGGCGTACCAGAGGGACTCCGGCCAGGCCCATCCCCAGTTCGAGTACAGGTTGCAGGCCATCCGGATCTCACCCATCAGGATGACATTCGAGGGGCCGTCACGAAGATCGCGCAGCTTCGATCCGTAAGGGGCCAGATATCAGTAATCCGAGGTCACTCGCCGTGGGGTCGGGCGGCTGACTCTCAGTAATCCAAGGTCAGCTT
>JAEYWB010000167.1 GCA_023429275.1 Planctomycetota bacterium | reverse complement strand
TCTCGTGGGCTCGGAGATGTGTAAAGAGACAGGACCGGACTTCACACAGCCTTGAACCTTTGCCAGGAGTGGAGGCGACTGATGGCCGGAGACAGGATCCTCGCAAACCTCATCGGGGATTTGTGTTACGAAGTTTCCGCCTTCGCCTCGGCTGGCCACCCACGTTTTTGTGGCCCCGTCGATTCGCGCTCCCTTCGAACCGATCGTCTCGTCACCGTGTCCACCCGGCCCGCTTCGTTCTGCGCGGTGGAAATCCTGCAGCTGGCCTTGTTTCCGTCGCGGGCCGTTCATAACATTCTCCGCGCAATCCGGAGAGGGTCCGGCCGAAGGTCCTTTCGCACTGCGGTGCTGCTCAGCGACGTGCGTTGTTCAGCAGCCCGCGGCCACACGCGGAAGAGTTCATGACCCGGCGGCCCGTTCCTCCCGGCGACGCAGCGTTCACATTTCCCCAACCCCGAACTAACAGGAAGCCGCCATGGCTGAACAAGCAGAGCCGACTCAGCGGCGAGAGGCCTGACGGCTGCCTGTTCGCTCGCTGGTGTCGGGTGTGACACGAAGCGTAATCACCGCTGAGCCGTTGTCGTGCTGCGTTGATCGTCCAGGGATGCTCCCCAGGCGTGAAAACTGATCTCCCCGGAGACGGTGTTTCCCGCTGAAGGACCTTCCAGGGCGCTCAACCTCTTCCAGGCAAATTCCGGATCCCGAAGACCATCGGCGAAAGGGTCTTTCGGACGATTCCTGCCAATACCGTTTCCAACCGCTTTCGCTTCACTTGGACTGTCTCACTCTCATGGCAATGGACCTCTCTCTCGTACGTAACATCGGGATCTCCGCCCACATCGACTCGGGCAAGACGACCCTCAGCGAACGCATCCTCTTCTACTCCGGCAAGATCCATAAGATCCAGGAAGTGAAGGGTGACGGCGACGGGGCGACCATGGACCACATGGACCTCGAGCAGGAACGCGGAATCACCATCACCTCTGCCGCCACGCAGGTCCACTGGGAGCGGAAGGACGCCGACGGGTCGGTCAAGGACTACACGGTCAACCTCATCGACACCCCGGGGCACGTCGACTTCACCGTCGAAGTCGAACGGTCGCTCCGCGTGCTCGACGGGGCGGTTCTCGTCCTGTGTTCGGTCGGCGGCGTGCAGAGCCAGTCGCTGACCGTCGACCGCCAGATGAAGCGGTACAAGGTTCCGCGCATCGCGTTCGTCAACAAGATGGACCGGACGGGCGCCGACTTCTTCAAGGTCGTCAAGCAGGTCACCGACAAGCTGAACGTCCACGCCGTTCCGCTGACGATTCCGATCGGCGCCGGCAACACGTTCGAAGGGGTGATCGACCTCGTGACGATGAAGGCCCTCAGCTACGAGGGGAAGAAGGGTGAGAAGGTCGTCGAGCATCCGATTTCGGAAGACTACATCGACGAGGCGAAGCAGCATCGTGCCACGATGCTCGAAGCCCTTTCGCTGTATGACGACGATCTCATGGCGTCGATCCTCGAGGAGACCGAATACCCCGTCGAGAAGCTGCACGCCCTGATCCGCAAGGTGACGCTGGCTCATCAGATCACCCCGGTCATGTGTGGCTCGGCGTTCAAGGACAAGGGCGTTCAGACCCTCCTCGACGCGGTGACCCGCTACCTGCCGAGCCCGCTCGATCGCGAAGTGACCGCCATCGACAACGATGCGACGGAAGCCGCGCGGAAGGCAGGCGAGATCCCGGAAACGGAGACGAAGCGGATCGTCCTGTCTCCGGACCCGACGAAGCCGACCGTCGCGATGGCGTTCAAGACCGTCGTCGAACAGTTCGGCCAGCTGACGTTCACCCGGATCTACCAGGGTGTCATCCGCAAGGGTGAGACCTATACGAACACCCGTACCGGCAAGTCGACGCGTATCGGACGTCTCGTCCGCATGCACGCCGACGAGCGGCAGGACATCGAAGTCGGCGAGGCGGGCGACATCATCGCCGTCGTCGGCGTCGACTGTGCGACCGGGGATACGTTCGTCAGCGGCGACATGAACATCTCGCTCGAAAGCATCTACGCTCCCGAGCCGGTGCTGAAGCTCAAGATCGAGCCGAAGGACCGCGACGGCGCGTCGCAGCTTTCGAAGGCCCTCGAGCGGTTCCGTCGTGAAGACCCGACCTTCCACGTGATGTCGGACCCCGAGACCGGGGAAACCCTCATCGCGGGGATGGGACAGCTTCACCTCGAAATCTACACCGAGCGGATCAAGCGCGAGTACAAGTGCGAGACGATCGTCGGAGAGCCGCGCGTCGCCTACAAGGAGACGCCGACCAAGGAGGTCTCGTTCAACTACAAGCACAAGAAGCAGACCGGGGGTTCGGGTCAGTACGCCCACGTCGTGGGTCGTGTGTTCCCGCTGCCGGAAGGCTCCACGGTGAATTACGAGTTCATCAACTCGATCACCCAGGGACGCATTCCGAACCAGTACATCCCCGCGATCGACGAAGGTTTCCAGCGAGCCATCACCAAGGGCCCGCTGGCCGAGTGCGAGGTTGTGCGTGTGGGAGCCGAGATCACCGACGGTAGCTACCACGACGTCGACTCGAACGAACGCGCGTTCGAAACGTGCGGCTGGTACGCCATGCGGGAAGCCATCCAGCAGGCGAACCCGTGCCTCCTCGAGCCGATCATGAAGCTCGAAGTGGAAGTCCCTGAGGAATACCAGGGACCGGTCACCGGCCACATTTCGAGCAAGCGGGGACTCATCACCAACACGACCGCCCGCCTCGGCGTCGCGGTCATCGAAGGGGAAGTCCCGCTCGCGAACATGTTCGACTACGCCAACGAACTCCGTTCGATGACGCAGGGCAAGGGTGGCTTCAGCATGGAATTCGCGGCCTACAAGCAGGTCCCGAAGAACGTGCAGGAAGAAGTCGTCGAACGCCGCAAGAAGGAAAAGCTCGAAAAGGAAAAGAACAAGTAGCAGCGTCCCGCTGCACCGGGGTGGCCGAGCTACGACGGGTTGCGCTAAGAGCGCATGTCCGGCGGGTTCGGTCCTCGAGAGGCGGGGTGTGAGTCGCTTGGTTTGATCCTGATCGTCTGGTTGATGGAGCGCCCAACGG
>JAEYWB010000092.1 GCA_023429275.1 Planctomycetota bacterium | reverse complement strand
TGTGGGGGGGGGCCCCCTAAGCCAACGTTAAGTAGCCACAATCATGCCCAAAGTCCCACGCCTCTCTGCCGAAGATCGCTCCGACCTGGTCGCCTACCTCGATGGCGAGCTGGACGACCAGACCACGCAGCGCATCGAATCGGTTCTCGGCCAGAGCCCCGTCGCCCGGAACGACGTCGAGATGCTGGTCCGCACGTACGATCTTCTCGACCTCCTCCCCCGCCCCAAGGCGACGGCGGAGTTCACCGAGAAGACGATCGCGACCGCCCGCCTGGCCGAGACCCCGGTCGACTACACGCGGACGGAGGGATTCCGGAAGGCGCAGCAGGCGGTTCGCCTGTTCGCGGCGTCGGTCGTCGTCGCGGCGTGCGGCCTCGGTGGATACGCCGCGGTCAACCAGTACGCTCCGCTCCCATCCGACACCCTGCTCCGCGACCTGCCGGTGATCGAGAAGATCGATGAGTACACCGAAGTCGGCGACATCGAGTTCCTGAAGCGGCTGGGCAACGAGTCCTCACTGCTGCGCGACATCCAGGCGGAGGTGAGCCGTGACCGGAAGTAAGGGTCTCTGGGCACTGCTTGCGGCCGCTCTCCTCGGAGCCGGGGCCGGCCCGTTCATCTTCCCGGGTCCCTCGGCGGAAGCGGTCGCCAACCAGCAGCGGATCGCCGCCCTCTCGCCGCTGGAGCGGGAACGGCTGGACCAGAAGCTGAAGGCGTATGAGGCCCTCTCGCCCGAACAGCGAGAGTCGCTCAAGAAGCTGCACCGCGACCTCGCCGAGGACGCCGTGCAGTCCAAGGGGCTGTACTCGGCCATCATGTCGGATTACGTCGCCTGGATCGGAACGGTCCCGGCCTACCGCCGCGACGAGATCCTGCAGGCCACCGATCCCGCCCAGCGGATCAACGAGATCCGAGAGGTTCTGAACGAACGCCACTCCCGGACCGTCGAGGGGCCCCCGGGTGAGCCAGGAGGGCCGGGGCTTCCTGCCCGACTGTCGGGCGGCGAGATGGCGAGGATCATGCAGATCCTCGAGCAGCACGTGCGGAACTCCCTCGGCCAGGAAGAGCAGACGGAATTCGACAGGCTCAGCGAGGCATTCCGGCAGGCCGAGGCCGCCGCCGTGTTCTCGGAACGGCTCGGCTCGGGACCGGCCTTTCAGGGGGCGTTCGCGCCGCTGATCAACGAGATCGCCAGCACCCTGGACCGACCAATGCTGCGAGACATCATGCGGCAGCCGCAGGATGGCGGGAGACGCATGGTTTACTGGATGAACCTGGCGATGCTGACGACCGCCGAACGCAACCTGAAGCGGGAGCTCGCCAACCGCCGTGTCCGGGACGCCGAGCTCGAGGGGTATTTCAAGTCTCTCCCTGCCGACCAGCAGGACACCCTGACGAACCTTTCTGCCGACGATTTTCGATCGGACCTGCGGATGCGTTACCTCGGCCAGGAGACTGCCGTCGTCAAGAGGCTGGAAGGGGAGCTCCGCCGGATGCGGCAGATGCAGGGAGGGGGCGGTCCGTTTAATCCCGGATTCCGCCCCGGCCGCAACGATCAGCCTCCCGGGCCCCCGCCACCGCGGGACCGCGAAGGGGGCCGTCCGCCGGAGTTCGGCCGCGATGGTCGGGACGACCGACGCCCTCCACCGGAGGAGCGGGATGGCCGCCGTCCGCCGCCGGAGGGACGGGGAGATCGCGGCGACAATGAGACGGGGGACCGTCCCCGTCCGCCGAAAGGTGATTTCTAGTGCTTTGTCACACGAAGGATTTTGGGTTGCGTCCATTAGCCGGCGGGCGCTAGCCCCCGATTCGAACCGGACGCTAGCGCGTTCCGGCTAATCTAACGAATCCCAGATGCTAGCTGTGCCAAAACACTAGGCTCTGTTTGAAAACTGATCTTCCGCTGGTCGGGCCATTACTGGATGCTGGGCGTTGTTGACCCAGGGAGGGACCAGCGATGCGGCATGCGTTGACCGACGAGCAGTGGGCACTGATCTCGGATCTGTTTCCGGAACCGGCCGTCACCGGGCGACCCCCGATGCCGGCGCGACAGGCACTGGACGGGATCATCTGGCTCAACAACACCGGCGCCAAGTGGCGGGATATACCCGAGTCGATGGGCAAGTGGCGAACCATCTACGGCTGGTTCGACCTCTGGAATGAAAATGGAACGCTTCAAAAGGTCGTGGATCGACTGACGCACAGCGTGGTCGACCAGGGGAGCCTTTCGAGCGAACTGTGGTGTATTGATGGGACCATCGTACGGGCTCATCGATGTGCCGCAGGCGGCGGTAAAAAGGGGATCAAGACGAGCCGGCCGACCATGCGTTGGGACGCTCTCGCGGGGGATTTACCACGAAAATCCACTTGCTCGTCGACGCGAACGGCCATCCTCTTGGATTCCATCTGACGGGTGGACAGGTCCACGACTCGACCGTGGTCGATGCTGTCCTGATGACAGCCAACAACCTGACGGACAGCGAGGGTGAACCGGTCGCCTGGCCGGTGGCGCTGTCCGGGGACAAGGGATACCGGGCGGACTGGATCGACGTTTACCTGCTCGCACTGAACATCACTCCCGTCATCCCTTCCAGGGAGAACGAGAATCGCTCCGCTCGCCGCGTGGAGTTCGACCGCGAGCTCTATCGGCGTCGCAACATCGTCGAACGCGTCATTGGCTGGCTGAAGGAGTACCGCCGGGTGTTCTCGCGATTCGAGAAGTCTGCCAAGAACTTCGGGGGCATGCTTCGCATCGCCTTCACCCAGCGGTACATGAAGGCTCTTTTCGCCTAAACTCGGTTTTCAAACAGAGCCTAGTTGTTATCGCGGCTCGGACGGCGATTTCCGCCACCCTGACCGCCGCCAAAGTTCGGACGCGGGAATTCGAACTTCGCCCCCTGCATCTTCTCGAAGGTCTCCTTCTGGTCCTCGCTCAGGACGGCGAGGATATCCTTCTGGGCCTTTTCGCGCTGGGCGCGGATCTCTTCAAAGTTCGGACGGTCTCCGCCGCCCGGGCCGCCGCGACCGAAGGCCGGACGGAGCGATTCGTTGAGCTTGGCGATTTCCTTCTTCTGCTCATCCGACAGGCCGAGCTTCTCGGCGACCTCGGCACGCGACAGGGCGCTGATCCCTTCACGCTGGATCCGGAGCTCGCTCAGCCGCGTCCACTGCTGTTCGTTGAGTACTCCCTTGACCTTCTCTTCGACCTTCCTGGCGGTCTCTTCACCCTGCTTGCGCATCTCTTCGAAACGCTTCGTCCGCTCCTCCTGGCTCAGGTTCTGGAACTCTTCGCGATTGAAGCCCCCGCCGGCTCCCCGCATCGGACGGCTCTCTTCGAGGACCTTGGTGATCTCGGCCTTCTGATCGTCCGTGATGCCGAGCTCCTTCTGGACTTCGGCGATTCCGACGAGGCCGCCCACGCCCCCGCCTCCGAAGCCTCGGCCTCCGCCGAATCCGCCGCGGCCGCCACCCGGCTGGGCAAACACTGGCGTCGCCAGAAACAATGCGGAACAGACGAGAAGAGAATGAATTCTCACGGAAATTCTCCCAACAAGGCGAGGGGGACAAGGATGAGGGGACAGGCCGACTGATCGACACGCCACGGGGCGGCGATCGTACACCTTTAACCTGAAACCGTCATGAAGGTTCCGAAGATCGAATACGTCGTTTGATCGGCACCTCCCACCGCCGGAGAACACATGAATCTCACGTGATGAATTCGGCCGTGGTGGAGTTGAATTCACCCCCGCCGCACCGGAGCATTGCGCGGCGTTCCACACGCCGGTTTGCGACTTCGTTGCCGGGCGAGGTCGTACAACGAGGGAAGCCGGTCATGGTCGGTCATGCGCGTTGCCCACATCATTACCAGGCTCATCATTGGCGGAGCTCAGGAAAACACGCTCCACAATGTCGAGGACCAGCACCGGTTGTTCGGCGATGAGGTGTCGCTCATCACCGGACCGGGCCTCGGCCCCGAGGGCTCTCTTGAGGATCGCGCTCGCAACGGTGGATATGACTTCCGGGTCATCCCCGAGCTGACACGCAGCATCCGCCCCTGGACCGACTGGCGGGCCTACCGGCGGCTGGTCTCCCTCCTGCGGGAAATTCGCCCCCAGGTTGTCCATACGCACAGCGCGAAGGCGGGAATCCTCGGCCGGGCCGCCGCGGCCAAGGCCGGAATCCCGTGCGTCCATACCATTCACGGAGCGGCCTTTCACTACGGCCAGCGGGCCATCGCGTACCGAAGCTACGTCGCCGCCGAGAAGTGGGCGGCCCGTCGGACCGCACGGTTCATCTCCGTCGCCGACGCCATGACTGACGAATACGTTCGCGAAGGGGTCGCCCCGCGCGACCGGTTCACGACGATCTACAGCGGCTTCGACGTCGAGCCGTTTCTCAATCCTCCCCGGTCTCGCGAGGAGATCCGTCGGGAACTCGGCCTCGCGCCCGACGACATCGTCGTCGGCAAGATCGCCCGGCTGTTCACCCTGAAGGGGCACGAATTCCTTCTCGCGGTCGCGAAGCAGGTGGTTGAGCGGTGTCCGAAAGTGAAATTCCTGTTCGTCGGGGACGGCATCCTGCGAGGAAGGTACGAAGCCGAGATCGCGGCGATGGGCCTCTCGAATCATTTCCTCTTCTCGGGACTCGTCCCGCCGACGCGGATTCCGGAACTGATCGGGGCGATGGACATCGTCGCCCATACGAGCCAGTGGGAAGGACTGGCCCGTGTGCTCCCGCAAGGCCTGATCGCCGGAAAGCCGGTCGTCACGTACGACGTCGGAGGAGCCCGCGAAGTCGTCGTCTCGGGCGAGACCGGATTCCTCCTGCCGCGAGATTCCATTGAGCCGCTCCGCGACGCCATCTGTGTGCTAGCGGAGTCCCCAGAGATGCGACGGCAATTTGGCGAGACGGGGCGGAGACGGTTCACCGACCAGTTCCGCCACGAGTTCATGACCCGCCGGATTCGCGAGGTGTACGCGAGCGTGCTCGGTACGGCGCCTGCCTGAGCAGAAGGCCTCGCCGATCCCGTTGGAATCTGATGCTCCCGCGGACCGCTCAACCTCTCTTGATCCCGGCGCTCTCGAACACCTTCGCCATCGCGGCGTAGGACTTCTCCGCTGCGGCGATCGGATCGTAGTCCGACCGGCTGGAGACCTGGGAACTCACTTCGCAGCAGACATCTCCCCGGTAGCCCCCGTCGAAGAACAGCCGCACGAGGCGGGCAAAGTCGATCGCCCCCGAAGTCCCCGGCAGATCGAAGCCGATCCTGTCGCCGGTCTTGATGGCGTCCTTCACCGCCATGTGAGCCGTCCAGGGGAGCGACTCGCGGACGGTGTCGTCGATCGAGAGATCCCGGTAGGCGTAGTGGCTGTAGTCGTACACCATCCGCAGGCGAGCCGGCTTTCCAAGCTGTTCGAACAGCCAGATGGCGTCGGCCGGTTTCGACATTCCTCCGCCGCGGTGCGGCTTGATCGCGATCGTCGTCGCGGTCTCATCCGCCAGCTTCACCCAGTCCGCCAGGCGGTCGCGGAGCATCGTCCGGACCATCTCCCACTTTCCCCCTCCGAGGACCGTCTGGATCAGAGGCGGGGCCCCGGGGACGAGGTCGTGGCTCATGGCGATCACACCCCGCAGCCGCTCGAGGGAGGCCGTATGCTGTTTGTCATCGGCACTCGGCGGCAGGTGTTCCATGAGGGCCGTCAGCTTGAGTCCCTTGTCCGCCAGACGCTTGCGGATCTCGGCGCGGCGGCCGGATGGCATCTTCGCCGGGGTCGAGTCCCACTCCGGCATCGTGGCGATCTCGGTTCCGTCGTACCCGATGCGGGCGATCGCATCGATCGCCGCTTCCAGCTTCAGGGACTTCATGCCGTAGTTGCCGATGCTGAGCGTCATCCCTCCGCTGCCCGACTCCGCGCGGAGTGCCGCGAGCGGGCCCGCGCCCGCCATGGCGGCGGCGGCCCGAAGGAACTGTCGGCGCGAGACATGGGAGTGGGCGAGCATGTGCGGCGTCCAGGGGAAGTTCGAAGAGGCGATGACCACCGGACCGTCAGCGGCGGTCCGCATCTCTCGGTGTGTTATGCACTTTTCGACGGCTGATGCCTAGATCCGGCGATGATGCCTGAAGTCAACAGGCCGATGGAATCGGAACGGGCGCTCGGAACGGAGCAATCGCGCCGACCGGACGGGGCCGCGCAGTCCGATGTCCGGCTGTGGATTCCCCGCAACTCCCCCGCCTGCCAGCCGTTGGGCCATCGCGACCGCGCCGACCGTGCCATCCTATGGCTGTGTCACACGTGCGGGGCGGTTGGGGCGATCTGCTGCGGGACGATTTCCGGCCGCTTGACCCGGACGCTGGCAAGGACCGGCCGATCGGCTGAGTCACGACTCCAGCCGTGAACACCGGGGCGTCCACGATCGTGTGGCCGACCTTGTCGAATTCGCATCGCAATACGCCACATCCGAGGCTGCTCGTGAGTCTATCGCCGAAACGACGTCTTCTTGCCCAGATGGCGGACGCCGCCGGACTGGCGCGGCTGGTCGACCTCGCCCGCGGATGGAAGGGGCTGCTCGCCCTGAACTACCACCGCGTCGGGCATCCGGGCGAGAGCCTCTTCGACCACGACATCTGGAGTGCGACGGCGGAGGACTTCGACCAGCAGGTGCGGTTCGTCAAGAAGAACTTCGACGTCATCGGCCTCGGGGATCTCGACGACCTCCTGGTCCATCGGCGGCGTCATCGGGCGATCATGCTGACGTTCGACGACGGCTACCTCGACAACTACGAGCTCGCGTATCCGGTCCTCCGCGCCCACAACGCGACGGCGGTCTTCTTCGTGACGACCGGGTTCCTCGATCAACGGAACCTCGCCTGGTGGGACGAGATCGCCTGGATGGTCAATCGCACCTCGCGGGCCGCGATGGAACCGGGCTGCTGGCTCGAAGAGTCGCTCAGTCTCGTGCCGGCCAACCGCCAGGCAACGATCGGTCGGCTGCTCAAGACCTACAAATCGCTCCCTGTCGAGCGAACGGCTCCGTTCCTCGATTTCGTCGCGGACGAGACCGGCTCAGGACGTTGCCCAGCCTCGGTCGCGTCGGGGACCTGGATGACGTGGGACCAGGTCCGCGAGATGTCGGCCGGGGGAATGAACATCGGCTCGCACACGGTGACCCACCCAGTGCTGAGCCGCGTCGGCGACGAGCAGCTCCGCCACGAGCTGCGGGAGTCCAAGGCCCGCCTCGAGACCGAGCTGGCGATTCCGATCGAGTCGATCAGCTATCCGGTCGGCCAGCCCGATTCCTTCAACGCCTCGTGCTGGCAGGTCGCTGAGGAGCTCGGCTACCGATGGGCCTTCAGCTACTACGGTGGATTCGTCCCTGAGCTCGCCAACCGCTTCGACATCAAGCGGACGGCGATCGAGCTCGACTGCTCCTTGCCGACGTTCCGGTCGATGACGCGGGTGCCGACCGTATTTCATTCGTGACCGTCCGTAAGAACACCGGGCGGCCGAGGAGGGGAGAGTTGCGTCGCGCGACGCTGATCGCGCCGCTTGTTCCGCCAGAGGGCGGGTGCTACATCACGGAGAGTCAGCTACCCACCCCTGTGCCGGAGTCACATCACGATGCGCGTCGCCTACCTCGAATGCTGTACGGGGATCAGCGGCGACATGACCCTGGCCGCCCTGCTCGACGCGGGAGTTGACCTGGCGGCTCTCCGGGGAGCGATCGATTCCCTCGGCCTGCCGGGGGTCGAGCTCAAGGTCGAGACCGTCATGAAGGGGGCCTTCCGGGCGACCTACGTCAAGGTCCTGCATCCGGAACAGCATGCCCACCGGCACTACACCGACATCGTCCGGATCCTCGAGCAGGCGGCGGGCCTTACCGACCGCCAGCGGGAGACCGCTCGGAAGATCTTCCGGGCGATCGGCGAAGCGGAGGCGAAGGTCCACGGGAGCACTCTCGAGCAGATCCACTTCCACGAGGTCGGGGCGATCGATTCGATCGTCGATATCGTCGGGGCCGCGGTCGGGTTCGACCTGCTGGGAGTGGACGAAGTCGTCTGCAGCAAGATCCCGACCGGACGAGGCTACGTCCGGATCGACCACGGGCTCTGTCCCGTTCCGACGCCAGGGACGGCGGAGATTCTCCGGGGGATTCCGCTCGTCGATGTTCCGATCCAGGCCGAACTGACGACGCCGACAGGAGCCGCCATCGTCAAGACGCGCGCGCGCCGCTTCGGTCCGATGCCGGCGATGAAGATCGACCGGATCGGCTACGGGGCGGGGACAAAGAATTTTCCCGACCGGGCCAACGTCCTGCGGCTGTTCGTCGGGACCGCGGTCGCGGCTCCGTCCGCCACGGATGGCACGAGGGACGAGGTGCTGCTCCTGGAGACCAATCTCGACGACATCCCTGGAGAAGT
>JAEYWB010000014.1 GCA_023429275.1 Planctomycetota bacterium | reverse complement strand
GCCCTGCCGGACCGCTCGGCCCGCCGCGCAGGCCCCCGGAAGTTCCACGAAATGTCAGGCTGGCAGGGCGATTCCACAACGCCGCACGCCGCGTTCCACCGACCGCGGTTCTCGGGGATATGGAGAGTTTCGGCAAACCTTGCCGTTCGCCCCGGCGGGAAGAGCCGATCCGCTTGACAGCTGGCCTCCAGCGGGCGAGGCGCCTGACGAATTGGCAGTAGCCAGCTCGCTCCCGCGAGATGAGCGAGTCACGATTGGCTTTCCAGCCAGGCAGTCTGCCCGAATGCAGAAGAGATCCCTTGCACTCGCTCATGTCGCGGAGCGGGATGGCTACTGTGGACGAAGGTAGACGAAGTTCTTCCCGAGCCGGCCGCCATAGTTGCCCGCAGAAATCTTCACGAGCCCTGGCGTATCGAGGCAGGCGTCGATCGCCGAGTGCGTCGCCCGCGTGACCGTTTCGAGGTCGGCTCCATTGATGATGATCTCCTGGATCGAGACGACACCGTCCGGCACCTGCGATTCGATCCCCGGCTTCCCCTTCAGCGTCGGACAGAACGGGTGATTGGTGCTCGCGAAGAGGAACGAGTAGGCACTCCCCGCCTTCGAGCCGCTCGAAGCCAGTCCGCCCGGGAAGGGCGCGATCACCCCCGGAACGGTCATCGCCCCGGCCAGGGCCCTTTCCGCGGCAAGCAGAGCCGCGTCATGGCTGGTCCCCATGAACCAGAGGTTCCCCCCCATAATGCCGTCGCGGAAGCCGAAGCGGCGGTCGAGGATGAACTCGCCGGACATGATCGGAACGACCCACACCTTGCGGCCGTAGCGGGTGTCGCGGAACTGGTGGCCATCGCCGAACAGGGCAATCTTCCGGCCCAGCTTGAAGTACGGATCGGTGTCGAGCAGGTTGAAGCAGGCGGCGGTTGGGCAGGTCAGGACGTTCTGGCTGATCCGGGTGAGCATCACCCGCTCGAGGAGCTTCTCGCGGTCTTTCTTGAACCGCGGCAGATGGAACTGCACGACCGCCCCCGGCCGGCCGTCGGGTGTCGCGACGCTCTCGTCTCCTCCTGGGCCAACATATCGCGACAGCCCCGCCTCGCAGTCGCACAGGATCGAGCTCGAGGCGTTCCCCGTCGCTGCGTTGACCGCATGGTCGAGCCACCGCCGGTCCCGGGCAGTGATCAGGGCTTCGCCGTAGATGCTGCGAAACGCCTCGGCGTACGTATCTTCGACGAGGGAATTGCGGTCGGCCACGGTCGGTCTCGCAGGACGGAAGTGAAGAAGCGACGGGAGAAAATCCGTTCTAAAAGCCGTAAAGTCCAGCCTCAGGGACAGGCCAGTCGAGTGTCGAGCAGGAATTCTGATGGCGGCTGACCGTAAGGTCGCGCCGTGTCGATCGGGAGAAAGCAGCCAGGCGACCAGTGCACACGCGTACCCTTTCTCCTCTTTTCCGGAACGACTTCTCCGCTTTCGACACAGCTGAGTCGTGACGGAGGGGAAGGGGAACACTCATCCTCGCCAATCTCCGCTGATCGGCTTCCAGCGAACGGTCGCCCGGGAAGGAGATCGAACGGGATCCGCCACCTGGCGCTCCGTTTGACGGAATCGCCCGTCGCGGCTATCTTGTCCCGCTTCCCCCCGAGGTCGGCGGAGACGTTGTCTTTCCGCGGGGCCGGAAGTGCGTGGTCAGCAGTAGCCTTTGGAGTCAGCGGACGTGGCGGAAATCGTCGTCAAGGACATCCTCGAAGCCGGTGTCCACTTCGGTCATAAGACGAGTCGGTGGAACCCGAAGATGCGGCCGTATATCTACGGGCGCCGCAACAAGATCCACATTATCGACCTCAAGGAAACGGTCCGCGGCCTCGTTCGCGCCCAGAAGTACCTGCAGAAGGTCGCTGCCCAGGGGAGCCTGATCCTCTTCGTCGGTACGAAGCGCCAGGCTCAGGAAGCTGTCCAGCAGGCGGCGGAAGCGTGCGGCATGCCGTACTGCACCGAACGCTGGCTCGGCGGCACGCTCACCAACTTCCGGACGATCCGCGTCCGCCTGAAGCGTCTCGAAGAGCTCGAAATGCTCGAGACGACCGGCCAGATCGCCACCTACTCCAAGAAGCAGCAGTCCCGCCTGCTCCGCGAACTCAAGAAGATCCGCTCGAACCTCGGCGGCATCCGCGACCTGAACCGCCTGCCGGAAGCGATCGTCATGGTCGACCCGAGCAAGGAAAAGAACGCCGTCGCCGAAGCTCGGGCCCTCGGGATCAAGATTGTCGCCCTGATCGATACCGACTCGAATCCGGACTCCGTCGACCTCGCCATCCCCGGCAACGACGACAGCATCCGCTCGATCCGCCTGATCACCGGCTACATCAGCGACGCCATCAAGTCCGGCCGTTCGGCGATCGTCCAGAAGCAGCAGGAAACGGTGAAGGCCGAAGAGTACAAGGCCGTTCCGAACGTCCGTTAAGCTGTCTCCCGGAAACGCAGCGAACCCACGGCCGACCCCCGTGGGTTTTCGCGTTCCCGGAGTGTCGTCTTTCGCTCCGCGAAAGAGCGCGAATCCGCC
>JAEYWB010000922.1 GCA_023429275.1 Planctomycetota bacterium | reverse complement strand
ATCTTCCTCGGCCGCGAGCACGTCCCCGTCTTCGCACAGGCGGTCGATCTTGTCGCTGATGACTTTATCCAGACTCATTCGTTCGTGTTCGCGGAGGGCTCAAGGCGGCCCCGCATCGCGCGGGCGTCATCGCCGGACGCATTCCTCGCGGAAAACGCCCCGGACGGCAAGGGACCGGAGGCGTGCCGCGTCGTTTCTCCCGGGCCGGAACCGAGGGAGACGGTTTCACCCCGCCAGGACGTGCGGACAGCCTTGGTCGATCCCGCGAAATCGCCGGACCGGGCGACTTTGTGCCGTGGCAATCGCCTATGATCCCGTGTCACCGACCTGCGAGGAATTCGAGAGTGCCGACCGATCAGAGCCGCCCGGAGTCCGGGCCGGACGAAAGCAACAACCCGTGGCGTCGCGTCCGGCGGTCGGTCGTCTACGAAAACCCGTGGATCCGGGTCCTGCACGACGACGTCATCCGGCCGGATGGCGAGCCGGGGATCTACGGCGTTGTTCATTACCGTAACCTCGCGGTAGGGGTCGTCGTCATTGGCCAGGACGACCGGGTGCTGCTCGTCGGCCAGTACCGTTACCCGCTCGACCAGTACTCCTGGGAGATCCCGGCGGGAGGCTGCCCCGAAGGGGAAGACCCCCTCGACACGGCTCACCGCGAACTGCAGGAGGAGACCGGTTACACCGCCCGCTCGATGCGGCTCCTGATCCGTTCGCACCTCTCGAACTCGGTCGGCGACGAGGACGCCTACTGCTACCTGGCGGAAGAGATCACACCCGGTCCCGCGAGCCCCGAGGGGACGGAGGACCTCTCTCTCGCCTGGGTCGATCTCCCGACCGTCCTCCAGCGCATCAAAGCGGGAGAGATCACCGACTCGCTGACGATCATGGGCCTCCAGCAGGCCGCCCTCGAGAGGTACGGGCGGAAGTGAGCTGCTGCGGCAGCGCGAGGTGAGGTCGAGAACTAGGACTCCATGAGACCCCGGGAGTCGATCGCCACTTCGCCCGCCGCGGCGAGGTCGAGCAGGAAGCCCCGGTCGTCCGACCGGGCAAGTCCGATCACCTCGTCGATCGCCGGACGGTCGAGGCTGGTTCGGCGGGTTGCCTCCAGCTGGTCACGAACCTCCCGGAAGTTTCGGACCCCCAGAAAGTGGAGGGTCGCGACGCCGGCCGACCGGTTCCTCGCGTCGCAGAGATCGACGACCAGGATGATGTCCTCCCCGTTCTGGTAGCGAAGTTCGCGGATCAGACCATCGTGGTACGAGTGTTTGAGTGGGAGCCGCTTCATTCGACGCTGTCCGCCTGCCTTCTTTATTGAGTCCGAAACCACGGCGACCAGCTCGGGTCGGTCAGACGCATTCCAGGGAAGCCTCAGCCGGGTCGTCCTGAAAACGTCGCCAACAGGAAGAGAAGCAAGCCGACGCCGGCGAAGAACGTTCCACTGACTGCGGCTCCGCGGGAGAATCCATCGCGATTACTCCCGGTCCGCAATCCTCACCTTCATCTCGTCCGAATTCGCCTTCAGCTCCGGTGCGTACATCGCCTCCGCCTTCGTCGGGAGGGCGCTGAACTCGCCGGGGATTTCGGCTCGCAGGCGGTAGCTCATGCTGTGCTTGCCGCGCTTCAGCTGCCGGACGAAGAAGGCGACCTTCTCGTCCCGGAATTCGACGTAGGCGCCCAGGGCGCTCGGGACGTAGCCGCTCTGGAGATCCACCGGCTCGAAGCCGGCCGCCTTGAAGTCATCGAACACGAGGTATTCGTAGTCGTTCTTCGAGTCGATCTCGAACTCGATTTCGACCAGGTCGCCGCTCTTCACGGTCGCGAGGTTCGCGAGCTCTTCCCGGTCGTACTTCACGACCTTCTGGTCGATCACCTGGCCGCTCGCCCCCTGGACGACGGCGGTCGCATCCTTCTTCTCGGTCAGCTTGTAGAACTTGCGGCCGACCTTCACCTCGAGCCCCGCCGCCGTGATGTTGTCCTCGAGGGTGAAATTGGTGAGGTAGGCGTTCCAGTAGATCGGCCCCTTGCCGGCCTTTTTCAACTCGATCTTGTGTTCGCCCGACTCGACGGCGTCGCCGGCGAGCGTGAAGGCGTTGTCGAAGCTGAAGAGGTTGTCGGCCGTGACCTTCACGTCCTTGTGCTTCCTGCCGTCGATCCAGACTTCGATTGTCATGTCCGGCTTGTCTTCGCCGCTCGCGGTCAGGTACTCCGCCAGGGCTTCGATGCAGACCGCGGTGTCGCGCGTGCTGTTCCAGTACGTCGCGTGCTTGCGGTTGTTGAGGAGGTACTTGACGAGGCCGGCCGCCTTGGGGTCCTTCGGGTTCACCTTCGTCAAGAGCTTCAGGTAGTAGGCGTTCGCCTCGACCCGGTCGCCGTACCAGAACCACCAGTAGCCGCCGTGGTTCGGCAGGTCGATGTAGGTCGTCTGGTTTTCATTGTCCGTGACGACGAACTGGTCGATGTTGCGGATGACCATGTCCCGCTGCTCGATCTGCTGCTGTTTGTGCAGGGCAAGACCGAACATTGCGGCGCTGTAGAGCGACAGTTTCGTCCGGTCGCGGTAGAGGAACCGCTGCATGTCCGGGCTCGCGACGTCGGCGTCGACGAGGATCATGTAGACGAGGGCGTCGAGGTCGTTCGCCTGCGTGCGGTACCGCTCGTTCGGCTTCGCCTCCCGCTTCTTCTCGGTGATCTCCTCGCCGATCTTCAGCAGGTCGACCTGCTCGGCCTGGTACCGCTTGAGCCATTCGACACCCCGCTCGAGCGTCCCCGGAACGAGGGCGACGCCGTTCTGGCCGGCGATCTGCAGGCCGTGGACGACGACCGCGGTCGTGTGCGGGGTGGAGTGCTCGCCGAAGCCGCTGAACCAGCCCCACCCGCCGTCGGAAAGCTGCATCGCGGTCAGGTCCCGGAGGCCGACTTTCACCATGCTCGCCACTTCGGCTTCGTCGAAGACGGGGTTCTTGGCCTCGTGGTGCCAGCCCCTGGTGAGCCGCGCCCAGTCCTCGGCCCGCTTCGCGCCGTCGCCGAGTTCGCCGGCGTTGAGGTTCGTCCGCTTCGCCTGGATCGCCTTCAGGTCGAGGTTCATCCGCTTGAGGATGTTCTGCGTGATGACCGTCGGCAGGAAGCGGTTGAGAGTCTGCTCCGTGCAGCCGTACGGGTAGTCGACGAGGTACGGCAGCGCGTCGACCATCGCTCCCGCCAGGGTCGGCGAGTAGCGGATCTCCAGCAGGCTGTCGTTGATCCGCCGCTCGGCGGGGACCTTGATCGTCAGAGCCCCCGACTCTTCGCTGGGCCGGACGACGCCGGTGAACGACTCCGTCTTGAGCATGCCGTGGACATAGACCGGGAAGGTCATCTTCATGGCGTCGGACTCTTCGTCCGTGAGCGCCTTGACGGTGATGCTCGCCTCGCCCGCCTGCTTCACGTTGACGAGGAAGTCGACCTTGATCTCGCCATCGGCGGGGATCACGACCTTCTGCGGGTTCATCGTCCGGTCCGCCTTCTCGAGGCAGGGGCCTTCGAGAACGAGCTCGACGGAGCCGGCTTTCTCGGTCTTCAGGTAGTTATGGACGTTCGCCGTGATGAAGACCTGGTCCTTCTCGACGAAGAACCTCGGAGCCTGCAGACGGACGAGGAGGTTCTTCGAAGTCACGACCTCGGTCGACCCTTCGCCGACGCGCGTCCCCTGGCCGATCGCCCAGGCGCGGAGCTTCCAGGCGGTGAGGTTCTCGGGCATCGTGAGGGCGACCTCGGCGGTGCCGTCGGCGCCGGTCGTGATGTCCCCCTTCCAGAAGGCGGAGTCCGCGAAGTTCGTCCGGATGGTGGGCTGGACCATCTCGCCTCCGCCTCCGCCTCCGCCGCCTCCTGCTCCTGCGAACTCCGCGGCCTTCTCCATCGGCATGGCGGCATCCGCCGGAGCGGCCGACATCGGGGCAGCGGGGGGGGCCATACCGGGAGCGGCCCCGAGCATCATCCTCCGGGCCCGCGGGGCGCCAGCGGCGCGTACCTGCATCTCGTCCATCTCCATCGCGTTGGCGACCAGGCCGCCGAATGCGCCGATGTTCTGCATGAGCGCTTCGCCGCTCTTGTTGAGCACCTGGAGATATCGCGAGAGAGTGCTGTCGGTCGACGGATTGTGATGCCGCCGCCACTTCCAGAAGAACTCCCGGATCTCGGGAACGTTCGGTCCGCCGGAGATGTACTCGATCGCCCGGTCATACATCGTCAGCGCCATCGAGCCGACGAACGGCTGGCCGTCCCCATCGGTCAGCTTCAGCTTCACCGTCGCCTGCTGGCCCGGCTTGTACTCCTCGGCCGAGGGGTCGACCTCGACATTGATGACGCGCTTCTGCGGCGGAACGACGAGTTCCTTCGCGACCGTGTGGACCTTGCCATCGGCGACGGTCACCGCCTCGACGAAGAAGTTCGGCATGTCCTTCTGGACGACTTCGATCTCCTCCGTGACGCTCTTTCCCGCCAGCCGCAGGACGCGGGGCTTCGTGTCGTAAACGCCGTTCACCGGCCGGATGAACAGCAGCACCGTCCCCTGGGCTTTATCGACGTTGACCATCACCCGGGCCGTTTCGCCCGGCGCGTACTCCGCCTTCTCGGGGATGACTTCCAGGTCGTTGAACCGGAAGTTCTTCCCGTCGAAGCCTTCGCCCGCGACGACGAAGAGGTATCCCCCTTCGATCGTGTGCTGCTCGGCGTCGGTCACCTTGTAAGACAACCGGTACTGGCCGGGCCGGGCCGCCTTGACGTCGTGCGCGGCGTGGCCGTTGGCGTCCGTATCGACGTTCCATTCCTCGACGGTCTCTTCCTTCGGCTTGCCGTCGGCGTCGTAGGTCACCTTCTGGAGCAGCAGCGTCCCTTTCCCCTGGACCCCCTTGCCGCTGACGGTACGGGCCTGGAACTCCGCCTTGATCGTGTCGCCGGTGCGATAGTGCCCCCGGTTCGTCCAGGCGAAGACCTTGAACGGCTCGCGGGCGACGAGGACGCTCCCCGTGCCAACGATGACCCGCCGCGAGTTGTCGACGACTTCCGCGGTGATCGTGTAGGAG
>JAEYWB010000876.1 GCA_023429275.1 Planctomycetota bacterium | reverse complement strand
CCGAGGCCCCCGACCGCGACGACCTCGCCGGCGAGCTGGAGCTGGCCCTGGCCCGGCTCCGCCCCGAGTACCGGCGGGTCTTCGCGCTCTTCCACGAGCAGGGGCTGTCGTACGAGGAGGTCGCGCTCGCCCTCGGCCGGCCGGTCGGGACCGTGAAGACCTGGCTGCACCGTGCCCGCAAGCAACTGGCCGAGATCCTGCGAACGACCGGGGTCCAGCCGGGAGACGCCTCCTGAGGCCCTCAGGCGAGAGCCGATGAAAGAGACGGGAGACTAGAGTCATGACCTGCCACGAATTTCGCGACGCTCTTCAGGACGCTCTGGACACGCGGTCGGAGCTGACCGGCCTGGTGAGCCATCACGCCCAGACCTGCGTCGAGCACGACTGCCTGCTGGCGCTGGAGGATTTTCGATTGATCGCCGAGGCGGTCCGATCGGTACCGACGGTGGAGTCGCCGCAGCTCGTCGATCGGGTGATGGCGTCGCTCGCTCCCGTCACGGTCGCCCGCCGTGCTGTTCAGCCGGTGCCGTCGCGCTCGGGATCGCGTTCGACCGTCCTGAGCCTGGTGACGGTCGCCGGAGTTCTCGTCGCGGCGTTCCTCGGACTGCGTCCCCGGAACGAGCCGAACCAGGTCGCGAAGCAACCCGGCACAGACTCGTCGAAGCCGCCCATGGTCGCGGCCGACAAGTCGAGTCCGCCGCCCGCCCCGACGCCCGAGTCCGAGCCGTTCCTCCCGCTGCATCTCGCCGCGCGGGCACCGGCACTGGTCACTGACACGGTCAACGGTCACTTCGACCGCTCCGCAATCAAGGACCTTCCGATCGTCTCGCCTCTGATGAGCGCCGTGACGGAACAGTTCCGTCCGATGGGGCAGGAGCTGAAGGCGTGGGTGGAACAGTTCCAGACGACACCCGACAAGATGATGGACAGCACGCAGGTTGAGAGTCCGACGCTGCCGATCGGGTGACCAGGTGACGTCACACGGAGTGGAGGGGCGTCACCTCGGGGTCGTCCCAGGCAAGACCGCATCTCGTCAGGGCTGCCGCTTCCAGCGATCGGCGACGGCCAGAAGCTTTCCCATCGGCAGCTCGAAACCGGGGAGCTGCCGCGTGGAATAGGTCTCGCTCTCTCGGACGATCCGCGGCGCTTCATTACCGCAGCAGACCGTCAGCGTGCGGCGGAAGCGGTCAAAGATCCAGTATTCCGCGACGCCGATCTCGGCGTACTCCAGCCGCTTCTGCTCGTAATCGCGGCGCCGGTCGCGGCTCGACTCGGAAACGAACTCGATCACGATTGTCGGCGGGTCGGCTTGCGGATCGGGGCGCCGGCCGAGTCCTGCCCAGATGACCCGGTCGGCGCGGCGAATTCCAAGAGACGTTTCGATTTCCTGCTCGGCCATCGTCGCATCGAGGATCGAGCCGTTCGGATGCGTGTCGCGGTAGAGCCTGAGAGAATAGTTCAGTTCGTCGTTGGGATCACGTTCTCCGGGGCCGGGAGCGGGAGACACAATGACGACGCCATTGAGCAGCTCGTAACGCCAGCCTTCCTCAAAGTCTTCGATCTGGAGGAACTCGTCGACATCCATCAGCGTGCCGACGGACGCATGCGAGAGTCTTGCCGGGATCTCAGCGTCGAAAACAGTCTCGGGCAAGTCCGCGGCCAGGCTCATGGCGTCGATCTCCCAGGGTCCCTGCACAAAGTATCGCGAACCCGAGGCTCCAAGTCACGATTCATTTCCGCGATGAGGGTCGAGGCGCCCCGGAATCCGCGAGGAGCCTCATCGTCCGGGTGGCGGGACGCGGGCCCCCTGGGCTTCGAGCCACGCGCACGCCGCGGGGGCGATCCCCTCGTGCCCTCCGTCAAAGATCGTCACGCGGGCCTTTCCGGAACTCCGCCTCAGGAAGATCTTTCGGCCGTACGTCGCATCGTCGACCTCATCGCCCGGCTGGGGGTGTGCGAGCTTTCCGTTCTTCCAGAGCTCGTCCATCGTCTCCTGCGAAATCTCGGCCGTTCCGTGAGCCCGGGCGATGACGTTGAATCCCCGCAGCGAGTGCTGAAACGGGACGGAGCCGGTCTTGCCGTCGGTCACGCCATGGTTGATGTCGACGGGAAGGTCGCGAACGCGGTGGAGGACCGAGAGAGGCGAACGGGCCGCGTACTCGGCGTCGACCGTTTCGCTCGCCCCGGGCCGGCCGCCGACGGACTTCACGGTCATCTCGGCGTACCGGTCGGGGTTGCCGTTCTTGAAATGGAACCGCTCCCACTCGGCGAGGTCCGTGATCGGAACCCAGGCCGAGGCGGCGGCGAACCGCTCCGGGTGATAGCCTGCCATCAGCAGGGTCATCATCCCGCCTCCTGACTCGCCCGTGACATAGACGCGCGTGGAGTCGAGCTGGTGCGTCGTCAGCATCCAGTCGATCGCGTCGAGGATGTCCCGGCGGGCCAGCGAGGACCCACACGCCTCCGGGTGGTCGTTGACTCCGCGGAAGTTCGGCTCCACGAAGGCCCACCCCCGAGCGACAGCCTCGGTGAGGTATCGCGAGTGGTCCTGCCGGTAGTCGCCGCTCCAGCTATGGAGCGAAACGAGGAGCGGCGTCTTCGCCGACGCATTGTCGGGAACCCAGTACCGCATCGGCTGCTCGGTCTTGTCCGCCGTGCTCGGGATTTTCGCCTCGAGCAACTTCGGCAGGGCCGGCTCCGCGGCAGCGGCCGCCGCGCCCAGCATCCCGGTCGCCACGAGACAGATCAGAAGCTTCCAGAAGCTCGTCATCGCGTTGAACCTGCTTCGTCGTGGTTGATGAATGACTGACACGGAGGGCACAGAGGACTCAGGGAACGGACCCCGGGGGTGGTTGAGACTCGTCAGCGGAACCGGCTCAACAGCTCCTCCGTGATCGCTGTGCCCTCGGTGGCGCCCCCTTCGCTTTGAACGAAGAGAGGCCCCTCCCCTTACCGCTGCACGCGGCCGGAGCCGGAGCCGTTCATCAGGGCTTCGATCTCGGCGCGGCTCACGTCGTTGAAGTCCCCCCAGA
>JAEYWB010000868.1 GCA_023429275.1 Planctomycetota bacterium | reverse complement strand
GGCTCAGCCCCAGCTACTGGAAAGAGCTGAAGCTCGCTCCCGACGTCATCAAGACGACGGTGGCGGACGAGTGGGACGAGCGGGTCGACATGCTCTCGCGGACGTTCCTCGGCCTCTCGGTCGCCTGCGCGCGATGTCATCACCACAAGTTCGATCCCATCACGATCGAGGATTACTATGCCCTCGCGGGGGTCGTGGCGAACTCGCAGATTGTCGACCGCCCGCTTCTTCCGCCCGACCGTGCGGAGGAAGTTCTGAAAGCCCGCGCGGAAGTCGCCCGGCTGGAGGCACAGCTCAAGGCGCTCAAGAAGGAGAGTCCCCCCGAAGAGGCGGCTCGTCTCAAGGAACAGATCGCCGGGATCCGAAAGCAGACCGCCGACTACGAGGCCCCGATTGCCCACATGGTCGAGGACGCGAGCCTCGAGGTCGCTCCTGAGGGAGAGGATGCGACGAAGATCGTCGTCCATCGCGACCAGATGCGCGACCTTCCCGTCTTCCGGCGAGGGAATCCCTCGGACCCCGGCGCGGTCGTTCCAAGGCGTTTCCTCACGGTGCTCTGCTCGGCCGAGGCCGTTCCGTTCCGCGAAGGGAGCGGCCGGCGCGAGCTGGCGGAGGCGCTGTTCCGCGAAGGCCAGGCACTGACCGCACGGGTCTTCGTCAACCGCCTCTGGGCGCAGGTCTTCGGACAGGGGCTCGTGAAGACTCCCAGTGACTTCGGACAGCAGGGGGACCGTCCGACGCATCCCGAACTGCTCGACGATCTGGCGGCGCGGTTCATCGCCGGGAACTGGTCGGTCAAACGGCTCCTGCGGGAGATGGTCCTTTCGAAAACGTTCCAGCAGACGAGCCGCGGAACTCCCACTTCCCGTGAGAAAGACCCGACCGGCCAGCTCCTGAGCCGTATGCCGCGCCGCAAGCTGGAGGTCGAGGCTTGGCGCGACGGTCTCCTGGCCGTCACGGGGCGACTCGACGACCGACTCTACGGACCTGCGGAGGAGATCGATCGCCAGGTCCCCCTTCGGCCGTTCCCCTTCCGGCGCACGCTCTACGGCAAGGTCGTGCGGGAGGACCTGCATGTCATGCTCCGCCTGTTCGACTTCCCGGAGTCCGCTGCGCACAGTCCCTGCCGCGAGCCGACGACGACTCCCCTCCAGCAGCTGTATGTTCTCAACGGCCCGCTGCTGAAACAGGTCGCTTCGACTTTTGTCGCCGATCTGGCGGCGGACCGGACGGCCGATCCTGCGAAAGAACCATCCACGGATGACTTCGTGCGGCAATGCTACGAGCGGCTCTTCCAGCGGGCACCGACTCCGTATGAAGCGGAGCGGGGCCGGGCCTTCTTCGAGACGCCGTCGGGCGGGGCGGCGGAGCGGCGGCTGACCGAGGAGGCGTACGTCCACGTCCTTCTCGGCCTCAACGAGATGATGTTCCTGGACTGAGTCGAAACGAGAACTGTGATGTCGATGGAAGATCTGCTCCGCGCCCCGCTTTCCCGACGCCGCGCCGTCACGGGCCTGGGCGCCGGTCTCGGCGGCATCGGCCTGGTGCAGATGCTCGCGTCTCCCGCCGTCGCGGCGGACCCCTCGCGGATCGCCCCCCCCTCGCATGCGAGGCCGCGGGCCAGACGGATCATCCAGCTCTTCATGAACGGCGGGCCGTTCGGTCCCGATTTCTTCGATCCCAAGCCCGCCCTCGTGAAATATGAAGGTCAGCGTCCCGAGTCGGCGAACCTCCGGACCGAGCGGAAGACGGGGGGCCTTCTCCCGTCGCCGTTCGCGTTCGCCCCCGCGGGGGAGAGCGGCGTCCCCGTCAGCGACCTTCTGCCGCATTTCGCCCAGTGCATGGACGACGTGGCGGTCCTTCGATCGGTCCATACCGACAACCCGAATCACGGCCCCGCCCTGCAGATGATGAACACGGGGTTCATCGTCCCGACCCGGCCGAGCGTCGGCTCGTGGATGCTGTACGGGCTGGGGGTCGAGAACGAGAACCTCCCCGGCTACATCGTTCTCTGCCCGGGACGGCCGGTCCGGTTCTCGATCCTCTGGAGCAGCGGATTCCTCCCGGGCCAGTACCAGGGGACTTACGTCAACCACTCGGAGCTCGCCGCCGAGAAAATGGTGCCGTACCTCAAGTCGGAGCACTCATCCGCCGAGCAGCGACGGCGGCTCGACCTGTTCCGTGACCTGAACGCCGAGCACCTCGCCGAGCGGGAAGGCGATGCCCAGCTCGGGGCCCGGATCGAGTCGATGGAGACGGCGTTCCGGATGCAGACTGCCGCGTCCGACGCCTTCGACCTGAGCTCGGAGCCGGAGCACATCCGCGCCGACTACGGGACCGGACACTTCGCGAATTCCTGCCTCCTGGCCCGCCGCCTGGCCGAGCGCGGAGTCCGGCTGACGCAGATCTACTACGGCAACGGCCAGCCCTGGGACACGCATTCGAACCATCACGAGAGCGTCCGGAAGCTCGCCCAGGATATCGATCGGCCGATGGCGGCCCTCCTCCGGGACCTCAAGCAGCGGGGGATGCTCGAGGACACCCTCGTCCTCTGGGGAGGAGAGTTCGGTCGGACGCCGACCACCGAGAACGGCAACGGCCGCGACCACAACCACTACGGGTTCTCGATGTGGATGGCGGGGGGGGGAGTCCGGGGTGGAATGACGTACGGCGAGACGGACGCCTTCGGCTTCAAGGCGGCGGTCGATCCGGTCCATATCCACGACCTGCACGCGACGATCCTGCATCTTCTTGGCCTCGACCACACCCGCCTCACGTTCCGCTACGCCGGTCGCGATTTCCGGCTGACGGACGTCCACGGCCGTGTTGTTCACGAAATTGTCTCGTGATCGCCTGATTGCCGCGAAGCGGCTACTGTTTTGGCACAGCCAGGATTTGGGGTTCGTTAGATTAGAAGCTGTTTCAAAACCCTCTGTCGCCACAGAGAGCACAGAGGACTCAGAGGGCCCTCTGTGTTCTCTG
>JAEYWB010000815.1 GCA_023429275.1 Planctomycetota bacterium | reverse complement strand
GCGAGGCCGACGATGCAGCTTGAGCGTCCTTCGCAGAGCCGATGAAAGACCGTACTGGCCCCGGTCGAATGGACGTCAAGGGACCATCTCCCGCTTCACTTCGGCCAGACCACGAGCTCGGGTCTTTTCTGGCGGAGAGCAGAGATGTTACTTGAATAGGTCTGATACTCGTTGCTGGTGTCACGCCGCTGGTCGCGGCGGTCGCGCTCAGCGACGTACGTATCGATGATCGCATCCTCCCACCTGGTGCCGTCGGTCTCCGGGTTCACCAGGGTGAACCACTTGTCGTACTCCGCCTGGCTCAGACGCGCGGGCTGGCCCATTCCGTCGTCGATGAGCAGACGCTTGATGTCCGCATGGGCCTTGAGCTTCGCGGGAAGCCAGTTCGTGACGATATCGACGTTGTCCACCCAGTGTTTCAGCTCGTGCGTCATGATGAGCGCCACGGCGTCGTTGCGAAACGTCTCACCTTCGTACTTCGCCGTCACAAGGATGAGCAAGTCGACCCGGACAACAACGTTGCCCCCCTGGAATTGCCACGTCCCGGATTTGTCCTTGACCCACTGAGAGCTGGGGTTTTCGAAGTAGACGCTGAAGCCCGCCTCCGTGAGGCCGTTGACCCCCGAGCCAACGCTTGTGACGTTCGTGTGGCCGGCTCGTATCTGGAGATCTTCGTGAGGGATGACCTTCGGCTCCCAGATTGGCGTCATCCCCACAGGCGGCACCATGCGGGGATAGGCCGCCGGATCCAGGATCATCTTGCTGACGTTGACGACCTTGGGGGTGAACACCGTGGGGGTTATCAACTGTTCCTCCGCGATAGCTTGCCAGAGAAAATCAAGCGCCGCTTTCAGTTTGTTCTACGAGATTGCATGTCGGATAGGAACGCCTCGCCGATCCACCGAAGCTCAGCGAACTGGCCAGGAGGACGTCACGATCGCAATTGGCGCGCGATCGCCAGGTTCGCTGCAACGTATGGTTAGGTGTCATCGTCATCTTCGTATTTGTCTGGCTCGGCGATCTCAATGCCGACATGACGCATCGCAGCTCGAATGTCTGGATGAACGTCCTCAACGTCCCAAGGATTCATGTCCTCCCTCACGAACACTTGGAGCAACTGTCCAGTGAACTCGATGCGATCTTCATTGTCGGTGATGTTGGCCTGAATCAACGGCCACATCTCAATGAACAGCTGACTTCCGGTTCGCCAGCTCATAGTGGTGGTGTGAAATCGCGTAACGACCGAGCTCACCGGCCCGGCCGGCGACACAAACGCGAACCGAGACAAGCCAGTGAGCAGTCCAACACAAATCCCGCGGGCGGGGCCGTTGCAGCGCCCGGTTTGGCGTTCGCGCTACCCCGCATCGGCGATGTTGACGATACCACGACGGCTTATCGTTGGGGAGATAGGGGCAGTCCTGCGGCCTCGGTAGCGAAGCCCATGACTTGTGTGCGTGGGCCGGGGTCTGCGACATACCCGAGGATCAGTGGAGATCGAGCGGAACGAGCGTCTTCTCCGGCGGTCGGCGATTCTTCAGGACCGCGGGCGCCGACGCTGCCGCGTGATTCCGGCCGACGTACGCTCCGAAGTCGTTGAAGAACAGTTTCTTGGCGATCCAGTACGCCCAGCTCTTCTCGGGGATCGCCTTTTCGGGGTTGTACTGCGACGTCCGGACTTCCATCGCCTCGAGTTCTTTCAGGGCGGTTCCTCGGACTGTGCCGTCCTTCGCGCCGTGTTTCACCACGAGATCGCGCAACAGGTCCGGCCGCTCGAGGACGATGCATCCGCGGGTCGTGTCGCGGGCCAGTTCGCGGAAGTCCTTGAGGAATGGTGAGTCGAGCCGCTCGGCCAGCGGCTTCTCGGTGTCGTGGATCGAGTCCGTCACGAACTGCACGATCGGGCAGGGTTCGATGCCCCCCCAGGGATTGATGTGGTGCGTGATCCCGGTCGCGGCGGGACAAAGCGCTTCGCCCGCGTGATCGAAGTACGCGTCGACGACGATGATCGGCTTCTTCGCCCGGGTCTCGACGACGAACTTGCGGATCCGGAGCTGCTCCTCCGGCGAGAGGCACATGTCGGAACAGGCGTCGGGGCCCATCGGCCGGTAGACGTGGAACCAGGTGTAAAACACTCCCATCTCGATCAGCCGGTCGACCCACTTGTCGGTGACGAGGTCGTCAATGTTCGTCTTGCAGACGCTCGTGCAGACCCCGGTGAAGACCTTGTGCTTGAGGCAGTTCTGGATCCCCTGCATCGTCTTCGACAGGACGTCTTTTCGCCCGCGACGCTCGTCGCTGACGATCTCCGAACCCTCGACGCTGATCAGTGGGGTAATGTTTCCGAGCCGGCGGATCTCCTTCGCGACGTCATCGGTGATGAAGTGCCCGTTCGTGAAGATCTGGAAGTAGCAATCCGGGTGCTTCGCGAGGATCTCGAGAAGCTCGGGGTGCATGAACGGCTCGCCGCCGACGATCCCGAAGAAGACGTTCCCCTCGGCCTTGGCCTCGTTGATCAGCTTGTGCATCGCCGCCGCGTCAATGATCTGCTGCTTGGCGGCGACATCGACCCAGCACCCCTGGCAACGCAGGTTGCAGGAGTTGATGACCGAGATGTAGAGAAACGGCGGAAAGACCTGCCCCCGCTTCAGCCGCCGCTTGAACCGGGCGACCGACAGTGAACCTTTGACCCCCATGTTCCACGCCAGCTTCCAGAGCAGGCGCTTGTCGGTCTCGAACAGGATTCGTTTGGCAAGACGCAGGTACATAAGGAGTTATCAGTCGTCAGTTTTCAGTCATCAGTTGTCACGACAAGTCTGCCCCGTGACGTGACGACTGAAGGCTTGCTTTCACATGGGGAACCGGCGTCTCGATTCTACGTCCGACGACTCGCGAGTCGCCATCTCGGAGAAGCTGACGATTTCGTCCCGAACGAACCGGGAATTCCTTGCAGGGGACGGAGAGGAGCCGGGTAAAGTCGAGAACTCCCGGGAACTTTGCTCCTAAGAGCGGCGTCTGACGAACCGTTATCTCACGGAATGAACACGGGAGGCCGCCATGAAACGCGTCGCCGGGGTGTTGGCTGTCTGGTTGGTGCTGCTTTCACACAGCCTCGGGCTCGGGGCGGCCTGGGGCCAGGGAGTGCTGGTTTTCTACCCGGACGAACACCGGGCGATGCGTCTTCCCCGGCCGATTCCGACGCCCCCGCCGCAGGTCGAGACGAGCTACCGGGTGAAGGAAGTCGACGTCCAGGCCCGGATCGTGGACCAGGCCGCCCGGGTGCAGGTCTCCCAGACCTTCCACAATACCGGATCGCGCCAGATCGAGGCCCAGTTCGTCTTTCCGATTCCGTACGAAGCGGCCATCGATTCCCTGACGCTGCTGGTTGACGGCAAAGAGCTCCCTGGAAAGCTCCTGCCGGCCGCCGAGGCGAAGGCGCGGTACGAGGCGATCGTCCGCTCGAGCAAGGACCCTGCCCTGCTGCAGTGGATCGGCAACGGAATGTTCCAGACGAACGTCTTCCCGATCCCTCCGGGGGCCGAGCGCAAGGTCACGCTGACCTACAACCAGCTCCTTCGCCGAGAGAAGAACCTGACCGATTTCCTGTTCCCGCTGAGCACCGCGAGGTACACGTCGCAGGCGGTCGAGAAGGTCAACGTCACGATCTCGCTCGAGTCCTCCACGCCGCTCAAGAGCATTTACAGCCCGACGCATGGCATCGACCTGAAGCGGACCGACGACAAGCACGCCCGGGTCACCTACACCCGCAGCAATGACATCCCGGCCGCCGATTTCCGGCTGCTGTTCGACGTCCAGGCGGGACAGTTCGGGGCGTCGGTCGTCTCCTACCGGCCAACGGATGAGGATGGGTTCTTTCTGCTCCTTGCCAGCCCCGAGTTTGCGGAGCGGGCCGACCAGAGGATCGCCAAGACGATCGTGTTCGTCGTCGACAAATCGGGGAGCATGACCGGCAAGAAGATCGAACAGGCGAAGGGGGCCCTCAAGTTCGTGCTGAACAACCTCCACGAAGGGGACCTGTTCAACATCGTCGCCTACGACTCGGGAGTCGAGACGTTCCGGCCGGAGCTCGAGCGGTACACCGACGAGAACCGCAAGGCGGCGATCGGCTACGTCGAGAACCTCTATGCGGGCGGAGGGACCAATATTCACGGTGCGACGACGACGGCCCTGTCGATGCTGAAGGACGAGGCACGGCCGAGCTACGTGATCTTTCTCACGGACGGCCTCCCGACGGTCGGCGAGCAGAACGAGTCGAAGATCGTCGCCGCGACAAAGGAAGCCAACAAGGTCCACGCCCGGATGCTGAACTTCGGCGTCGGATACGACGTCAACAGCCGGCTCCTCGACCGCCTGTCCCGCGAGAACTTCGGGGCGAGCGAATACGTCCGTCCCGACGAGGACATCGAGGCCCACGTCAGCCGTGTCTACGGCCGCATTTCCGCCCCAGTGCTGACCAATGTCGAAATCAGTTACGAGTTCGACATGCCCAGGACGGAAGAGGGAGGCCCCATCAACCGGGTGTATCCGAAGAAGGTGTTCGATGTCTTCGCCGGCGAGCAGGTGGTGGTCGTCGGCCGCTACCACAAGTCGGGTCCGGCGAAGATCGTCATCAAGGGGAAGGTCGGTGCGGAGGAGAAGAAGTTCGACTTCCCCGCAACCTTCGCCGAGAAGAGCTCCAATGCCTCCTTCGCCTTCGTGGAAAAGCTCTGGGCGATGAGGCGGATCGGGGAGATCATCGACGAGATCGACTTGAACGGAAAGAACGAGGAACTGGTGAAGGAACTGGTCGCTCTGGCGACGAAGCACGGTGTCCTCACTCCGTACACCTCGTTCCTCGCGGATGAGACGGTCCGTCCCGGCGAGGTTGCGGCTTCCGGTTCGAACGCTCGACGGGCGAGTGACAGCTTGAAGCAGCTCGAGGCCGCGGAGGGGCGCGACGCCTTCGGGCAGCGGGCCGCAAAGTCCGCCCTGCAGAGTACAGGGGGCTATGGGGGAGCCGTCGGCGGCGCCCCGAATGCCCCCGCCGCGGCGGCGTCCGGCCCGCGTCTCTACCTGGCGGATGAAGCGGCGGCCAAGAAGATCAAGCAGGAGCTCATCCGGCAATCGGGCGAACAGACCCTCTACAAGCGAGGCAAGGTTCTGATGACGCCGCGGACGGCCGACCTTGACCTGGAGAAGGACAAGGCGAAGATCCAGGAAGTCACCCGCTACTCGGAGGATTACTTCAAGCTGGTGTCTTCTAACACCATGGCGGAGAACGAGCTGCTCAGCAGTCAGCTCGACGATGAAGAACTGCTCGTCGAGCTGCGTGGGCAGGTTTACCTGATCAAGTAGCCCATCACACCCAACTCAGAACGCGGGCGTCTTGATCGCCCGGTCGATACGGGGCGCGGCCCCCTGCTGGGAGGATCCGGGCCCCCCGAAAAGGGACTTCAACACGTCGGCCGGCGAGCCATCCGTGCCGGACGGCCGGGGCACCGTCCGCTGCTGGGCGGTCGCAGGAACCGTCGACGCGGCGGCGCGACTGCCGGGGATCGCGGCCGGTTCACCGAGAAACGTCGTCATCTGCTGGTACGACGTCTCCATCTTCGCCGCGATTTCACGGACTCGCTCCGCTTCCGGAATGGTCGACGTCAGCGGGCCGAGATCGACCGCCGGACGGCTGGCGGTCCCCTGCGACTCGGAGACGCGAGCGGGATCGGTCGCCTGGCCGATCTGCACCGGGATTGTCGACTGCGCTGACGGGCCGCTTGTCGCCCGGAAGTCCGAAGACGCTCCTCCGCTCCGCGACGTCTGCGAAGGAATCGTGCTCGTGGGAGTCGGGGTCGGATCGTCTTCGAACTTGATCGGCGGGAGCGACTCCAGCAGCGAGTTCACCCCCTGCTCGGCCTGCGTCCGAAGCCCTGCCGCCTGCTCGCTCCAGGAGCTGGCCGGCTGCAGTTCGGGAGCCGTGGCGTTCCGGGCGACGCCGCTCGCAATGAGGTCCCCCTTCCCCGCCTTGACGAGCGCGGCGGTCACGTCCGGATACCGCTGCCACATGGCCGCGCTCCAGTTACGGACGTCGACATAGGCGCTGCGGATCGGCGGCTGCTGAATCCGCGAGACCACGACCGGTCCGTCCGGCCCGTAGACGACGTGGTAGTTCATGGCGAAGTAGCCCAGGCCGGTGCCGGCCGTCAGCCCGAACAGAAACGCGCGAATACCGAACATCTGTCGCTCTCCCCTGCCCTTCGCCCGCTCTCCGCGGCGCGAATCGGTCAGGCAACCCTATCACTGAGACCACAGGGGCGAGAGTTTTTCGAAGGGGCAGTGGACGGATTGCCCGACACGGTCCTCGCTGGTCAGTCACGTCCCTTGCAGGGATTCGGGCTTGCGCAGCCGCTAAGGTTTTCCTGATCGACCGGGACGCATGGTGTCATTGCAGGATCGGGCGTCTCCGCGGACATTCGGTCACGGAAGGCCGATCATTTCCGGATGTCGACACCCATGAAGACCCAGTACTACACCGCGACCAGTCTCGATGGTTTCCTCGCCACCGAAGAGGACTCTCTGGAATGGCTGTTTCCCCTCGGCGACCTGAATGACTCGAGCTATCCGGAGTTCATCTCCCACGTTGGCGCCCTGGCCATGGGATCGGCCACCTACGAGTGGATGCTCCGCAATGCGGATCAGGTGATGGCCGAAGTCGGCTCGGCGTGGCCCTATTCCCAGCCCACCTGGATCTTCACCAGTCGCCAGCTTCCGTTGGTCGAAGGGGCGGACATCCGGTTTGTGAACGGAGATGTCCGCCCGGTTCACGCGGAGATGAGGGAGGCGGCCGGCGACCGGAATATCTGGATCGTTGGCGGAGGCGACCTCGCGGGGCAATTCCATGACGCCGGTCTCCTGGACGAACTGATCCTTCAGGTCGGTTCCGCCACGCTCGGCCGGGGCAAGCCGCTGTTGCCACGCAGGATCCTGAGCCCGGTCTTGCGGCTGACCACTGTTCGCCAGATGGGGACGGGGATGGTTGAATTGCGTTACGACATCTGCCGTGATAGCACAAGCCGGACTGCCTGACTCCCCCTCCCTGTCGACGACGCTTCGATTTGGAAGGAGAGGAAAGGGGCGACGTTCTGAACCGGAGGGCCCGTATGAAGGTCGATGAAGTCCTTGCTCAGCTCGAGTCCCTGGGTGATGAAGCGAGGCGAGCCCACAACACAAAATTCGGCGTCCCTGATAACCAGTTCGGCGTGAAGCTCGGCGATCTCCGCGCCGTCGCCAAGAAGATCAAGACTGATCACGCGCTGGCGCTCCAGCTCTGGGAAACCGGAAACGTCGACGCGCAGCTCCTCGCCACGCTCCTGATCAAGCCGAAGTCCCTGTCCGCGGAGGAGGTCGACAAGCTGACTCGCTCGACGACCTGCGCGCAGGTCGCGGACTGGCTGAATTCCTACGTGGTGGCCGAGCACCCCGACAGGGAAACGCTGCGGAAGAAGTGGATGACCGCCAGGGACCGCTGGGCAGCCCGGGCAGGCTGGCACTTCACCGCCAGCCGCATCAACAAGGGGATCGCGGACGACCTCGATCTGCCGGCCCTCCTCGATCGCATCGAGAAGGAGATGCCGAAGGCGAAGCCCGAGGTCCAGTGGACGATGAACAACACGCTTGGCGCGATCGGCATTCATCATGCCGAGCATCGCAAGCGTGCTATCGCCATCGGAGAGAAGATCGGCCTCTACCGCGACTGGCCGGTTTCCAAAGGCTGCATCATTCCCTTCGTGCCGGTGTGGGTCGATGCCATGGTGAAACGACAGGGCTGATCCGCCCTGTCGCTGCGTTCCCGGGGGCCTGAAAGAGAGGGCGTGGCATTATGAGCGAAATCCGTTTGATCATCTGTGAGGCGGATGAAGACTGGTCGGGAATCGTGCACGGAGGCTCAGGTGATCTCGCGATCGCTGCGCTGAGCGCCGATCCGGCCACGCTGAAAGAACTGGAGGCCGCCTGCGGTCGATACGAGAAGCCGGTTCCGGGTCGCCCGTTCTTCGCCAATCTTTCGAGACGGCTTTGCGACGAGCCTCATGACGCGGGGCTCGTCGTCATCGATCTCATTGCCCGCCTGATCGTCGTGGATTCCACCTATTCGTCGCCCGAGCGGGCTGGAGCGATCACGTATCACGACGGGGAGCAGGAGACGGACAAATGGCTGCGATATCACCTGGCCGACGATTGGCTGTTCTCTCACGAGGCCAGCCAATGGAGGTCGGTGGCGGAGCGGCGCCGCCGGGAGCGAGCCGCACGTCCTTTGATCGACGCTCGCAGCGTGTTCTATGGACCGCCAATGCTGGAGTTCGTCGCAAGGGAAATCTTCGCGGCCTTTGCGGGCCGGAAGCCGAGCGCCGACTCGGACTATGACACCATCAAGGATATTCACGCGGCCTGGCTGCTGACGCCGCGCGACGACCTCGGCGGTGTCTGTCCCCGGGACGTGGCACTCGAGCGGCGCGATCAAATCGGGTGGGATCTGCAGAATCAGGCGGATCGATGGTCGCGACTGGATGAACGGCCTCCGGGACTGGACGAGTCATCATTTGCGTTCCGCTACGGCGGCTTCGGCACGCATGAGCTGGTGAAGTATTACGACCTGGTTCGCGAGCTGCTTTGGTCCTCCCGGGACCGGCTGACTCCAGGGCAGGAATCACGGTCCCCTGCGGATGGGGTGGAAGCACTCCAGGTCGGCGATTTTCTCGCGAGCGAAGTGAGCCGTCTGGAAGGCGTCCGCGACCAATGGCTGAACACACCCGATCCGGAATGCCATATGCGGACTCCCCGGTCCATCATCGACCGCGAGAGGGCCCGGCTTCCGGAAGGAGTCTCTGGTCATGAGGCAATGGTCGATCCCGACTGTCCCTGTTGCCAGATGATGGCGGAGTTGCCGGGGCCGGCGTTCTGGCATCTGGACGGATGCGAAATGGACGACGACTTCGCCTTTGACATCTATCACCGCACTCGCGAGACATGGGAGGCGGAGCGGCAGGAGTGGATGGAACGCAGCCGGCGCTTCGACGCCGAATGGGCTGAACGCGAACGTCTGGGGGTCACCAGAGGCGACGAAGACGACGATCGTTCTGTCTGGACGTCCAGTTTTTCCGTGGACGACGCCGCGGACCTTCCTCTTGGCGTCCGGTTATTCGGTATTGGCTGCCATCTGGCGGAACTGATCGCCGAACTTCGGATCGCCACCGAACAGACATCTCCGCAAAGTCAGGCTCAGCAGTTCATCGACATTCTGAACCGCGACTTCGGCAACTTGCGTGAGGTCCTGCTGAACTCCGAACCGTCTCTTGGGGCCTCGTTGCTTCACCCGGTCATCGACCGCTTCACGGAATCTCTGGCGTCGGTCGCCGTCGTCCGAACGGACCTGGCCGCGAAATGCGAATCGCTGACGAACGCCCTCGCGAGATTCCTGGCCCCCCCTGCCCCGAAACCGTCCTGGGATTCCGGGGAGGAGGAGACTCCCTTTTGAAGCGTCGGTTTGTGGAACCGGCATCGCCAAAGGAGATCTCACGTCGCTTCGGCAGCGCTGACCCAGCAGGAGATCAGTAGTCCCAGAACGCCGGAACCCAGCGAAAGTGGTCGCCGTCGACCGCCACCCGGCCGACGGACGGAAATGGCAGGTGTGTCGCCACCAGCGTCTCGCCGGTCTCTGCCAGTTCCTCGAGGAGACGGACTCGAACTCGGGCGGCCTCCTCCGGATCGTGTTCGAATCCGTTATGCCAATCCGGATGGTCGAACCCGACGGTGAAGACCGCATCACCGGCGAACGTCAGCCGGTCGCCGCCAGAGGCAACACGGACCACGCTGTGCCCAGGGGTATGCCCACCGGTGCGAAGGACCTGCACCCCGGGGGCGACTTCAGACCGTTCTTCAAACGTCTGCAGGTGGCCGCGGTACTCATTCATGAACCGTCTGGCGGCCGACCGAAGTGCGTCCGGGAATCCGGGCGGCATCGAGACGCGGGAGAAGTCGGGTGACTCCCAGAACGTGACCTCGGCCGCGGCGACATGGATCTTGACGTCGGGACGCAGGCGATCCTTCACCCCGTCGACGAGCAGTCCGCCAATGTGGTCCATGTGCATGTGCGTCAGGACCACATCGGTCACCGAAGCGAGCTCGATTCCGGCCGCCTCGAGTCGCCTCACCAACTGCCCTGCTCGAGGCAGGTGCAAGTCCGGGTCGATCCCGAGCCCGGCGTCGAGCAGGATGGTCTGAGGCCCGCTGCGGACGACGACGACATTCAGCGCCCAGTCGAAGGCGTCCGGAGGCAGGAACATGGCGCGCAGCCAGGCCTCGCGGACAGCGCGATCGGCGTTGTGAGCCAGCATCGCGCCCGGGAGCAACAGGACTCCATCGCTGACAACCATCACGTCGATCTCGCCGACCCTCAGTGCGTATCGCGACGGCACCAATTCATCGGGCGCTGGACGAGAAGGCCGGGAGACCTCGACCACACCTGTGTTCATGGTCTCCCGCCGGATCTGCCTGGGTTCGCGAATCGACATGTCTGTGCTCCGATCAAAGTGACGTGGAAACAATGGGGACGAGCGGGTCGCTGCTCCCGGCGGAGGCAGTCATTCGCCGCCGACGGAGTTCAGCTCCTCTCTCCCTTTGACTGAGCGGAGCGGCTGGACACCCTCCCCTCCCCCTGAAGCCAGCCCTTGACAGCGGCGCCATCACGTAACACAATTAGTTACATGAAACGGGACAGTCGACTTTCGGCCGTACTCCACGTCCTTCTCCACATGGCGGAACGGACGGGGCCAGCGACTTCGGAAGAGCTGGCGAAGATGCTGGCGACCAACCCGGTGGTCGTCCGGCGAACGATGGCCGGACTGCGAAAGTGCGGGTACGTGCGATCCGAGAAGGGGCACGGGGGCGGATGGACGCTGGCGTGCGACCTTTCAAAGGTGACGCTGCGAGCGATCTACGCCGCCCTGGGCAGCCCGTCGCTCCTTGCGATGGGAAACCGCACCGAGGCTCCCGGCTGTCTCGTCGAGCAGGCCGTGAATGCCGCCCTTCAGCAGGCATTTCAGGAGGCCGAGTCGCTCCTGCTGTCGCGTCTCGGAGACGTGACGCTGGCCATGCTGAGCGCCGACGTGCACGACCGGATCATCGCTCGCGGTGGTTCCCATGAGCGAGGAGAGGATGCGCATGCGACATAATGCGTTCGCGGCCTCTACGCTTCTCCTCGTGCAGATGGCCGGCATCGCCGGATGCGGTGGGCAGAGTGAGCCGGTTCCTCGCGGGGTCGGTGAAGGTCAGGTTTCGACTCAAGCTCCCAGGTCAGGCGAGGCTCCCATGCACGGAGATCACAAGCATCGGCACGCGTTCGCCACTCCGCAGGAGCTGGCGAAGAAGTGGAACATCCCGGAACGGGATGAGTGGCAGCGTCCGCAAGAGATCGTCTCGGCCCTCGCGTTACGCCCCGGCGCCAGGGTGGCCGATCTCGGCGCGGGGACGGGCTACATGGTTGCCCATCTCAGCAAGGCGGTGGGCCAGGACGGCACCGTCATCGCAATCGACTCGGAAGCCGCCATGATCGAGTACCTGGCAGATCAACGACCGGAGCTGGGGCCAGCGACGATCGTGCCGCACCTGGTCGGTCACGACGACCCCGGGCTACAGTCAGGGAGTGTCGACGGCGTGCTGACCCTGGATACCTGGCATCACGTCGACGGACGGGAAGCCTACGCCAGAAAGGTTTTCGACGGTCTGAAAGCCGGCGGACGATTTGTCGTCGTCGACCACGACCTCGATGCGAGTGTCGGCCCTCCGGCAGCCATGCGACTCGATCCCGGGCGACTGAGCAAGGAGCTGGAAGCCGCCGGATTCCGTGTCGAAGTCGTAAAGGAATCGATGCCGCGACACTACATGGTCGTCGGGCATAAGGGCTGACTGCTGATCCGGACGCTCCGGGTCGCCCACGGCGGGGCGGCCGGTACCGTCTCAAGGCCCCTTGCCGACTTCCCAGTCGAAAGAGGGCGATGGCGGTCCTCCGCCGACATCACGACGGAAGACGTTTCTTCCAGGCGGCGAGCTGTTCGGTCACCGGGCCGACTCCCCCGGAGCCGAAGCTCTTCAGTGCGCGGACGACGTTCCCTGCTCCGAGCGACTGGTAGACATCCTTGCCAATCACCGGGCTGGCGGCCTGGAACTCCTCCAGCGTCAGATCAGCCAGCCGCTTCTTTGCCGCTTCGCACTCAGCGACGAGTTTTCCGACGATCTCGTGACCGCTCCGCATCGGGACACCCTTCTGAATCAGGTATTCCATGAGCGTCGTCGCGTCGAGGAAGCCGTCTTCCAGCCGGGCGTCGATCGTCTCCCGCCGGAGTTCCGCCTGCTCGATCACCGGCGCGGCGAGGTCGAGGCACGCCGCGACCGTGTCGTAGGCGGTGAACATCGCCAGCTTGTCTTCCTGCAGATCGCGGTTGTAGGCAAGCGGCAGGCCCTTGATCAGGACGAAGAGCTGCTGCACTGCGCCGAGGACGCGGGCCGACTTGCCGCGGGTCAGTTCGAGAACGTCCGGGTTCTTCTTCTGCGGCATGATCGACGAGCCGGTCGTGAAGGCGTCCGGCAGCTTGAGGAAGCCGAACTCCGTCGTGCACCACAGGATCCACTCTTCCGCCCAGGTCGAGAGGTGGGCTGCGATCAGGCCGAGGGCGCTCGTGAACTCGACGAGGTAGTCCCGGTCGCTCGAGATATCGAGGCTGTTCGCCGCGACTCCTTCGAAGCCCAGGTATTCCGCAGTCTTGTGACGATCGATCGGGAGCGAAGTCCCCGCCAGCGCGGCGGCGCCGAGCGGCGAGATGTTCACCCGCTTGCGGCAGTCGGCGAGACGGTCCCGATCCCGCTGGAACTTCTCGACGTAGGCGAGCCAGTAGTGCGTGGCGCAGACCGGTTGGGCCCGCTGGAGATGCGTGTAACCCGGCAGGACGACGTCGAGGTCCTTGTCCCCCCGGCCGATGAATGCCCGCTGGACGTTTTCGAGCAGGTGATCGACGTGGTCGATCGCGTCCCGGACGTAGAGCTTGATATCGGTCGAAACCTGGTCGTTCCGGCTTCGGCCGGTATGCAGCTTTCGACCGGTGTCGCCGAGCCGACGGATCAGCTCCGACTCGATGTGCATGTGGATGTCTTCGAGCTCCGTCCGCCAGGGCATGCCGCCGGCGTGGATCACTCCGCGGATCTCTTCGAGCGTCGTGACGATCCTGTCCCGCTCCTCGGCCGTCAGCAATCCGACATCGGCGAGCATCCGCGCGTGGGCCTGCGAGCCGGTGATGTCGACGTCGGCCAACCGCGAGTCGAAGCTGATGGACTCGGTGAAGGCCTCAACACGCTTGTCGGTCGGCTGGGAGAACCGGCCTCCCCACGCTTTCTGGGACACAACCACACCTCGGAGGACTTTCAGACTGGGAATCGGCGTGAGGTATCGGAGATCACGAAGGAACTATCAAGGGACGGTCTTGTGGACTCACGCTTCTGAGGCGATCGGACGAAGAGGGATCACCACCAAGACACGAAGACACCAAGAAATCACAAAGGTTCACGGCATGCAGAAGAACGGCGCTGGCGCAGACAGGTCGTGCTACGCCATCCTCTTCTTCGTGCCTTGGTGCCTGTCATGTGGAGGCGTGTCAACGAGGTTTCGCCAGAATTCGCCGTTGGCAACCTGTCATTCAGTCGTACCTGCGTTTCCGCAGGCAGACTATTTCATCCGTTCGCTCGGGGCGATCTGTCTC
>JAEYWB010000772.1 GCA_023429275.1 Planctomycetota bacterium | reverse complement strand
CATCCATCTCCACGCCGCCCGGCCCACGGGTGTGAACGAGCCGACCCCGGAAGGGGCGGCCGGCTCGGAGCGGATCCTCGAACTGGTCGGGCAACTCCGTCCCGACGACCTTTGCCTCGTGCTGATCTCGGGCGGGGGGAGTGCCCTCCTCCCCGCCCCGGTCCCCGGACTGCCGCTGGAGGACAAGGTCACCCTGACGCGGGTTCTCTCCCGTGCCGGCGCAACGATCGAGCAGCTCAACTGCGTGCGCAAACAGCTGTCGCGGATCAAGGGAGGAGGGCTGGCACGCGCCTGTCGAGCCCCGATCGCGAGCCTGATTATCTCCGACGTCGCGGGCGATCCGCTCGACGTCATCGCCTCGGGGCCGACAACGCCTGATTCCGGAACGGCCGCTGAGGCGATCGCGATTCTTCAGACGCTTGTTCCCGATCGAGAACGCGTGCCGGAGTCGGTCTGGAGAATCCTCGAGACGAAGGTCCGGGAACCGGACCGCGTCCTGTACGAAGCGGGGACGAGCGTCCGCAACGTCATCATCGGCAACAATCGGACCGCGGTGGAGGCCGCCGCCGCAACGGCTCCCTCCTGTGACGCGCCCGACGTCCGAGTGCTCGGCTGGGATCAGGGCGGTGTCGCCCGCGAGGTCGGAATCGATCTGGCCCGGGAGGCACTCCGCGTTCAGGGCGAGATGTCACCCACGTCGCACCCGATCTGTCTCATCAGCGGTGGCGAGCCGATCGTACGGGTCGCGAACACGGGGCGACCTCAAAAGGGAGGCCGCAATCAGGAGGTCGCGCTCGCGGCACTGACGCACCTGCTCAGGGAAAATGCCAGCGGCATTGCGCTGCTCTCCGGCGGGACAGATGGGGAAGACGGGCCGACCGATGCGGCGGGTGCCGTCGTGGATGACGAGGTCCTCGCCAGGACAAGTTCGCTCTCTCTCGACCCGCAGAGTTATCTCGACGACAACAATTCCTACCCGTTCTTCGAACAGACCGGCGGACTGCTGAAGACCGGCCCCACACACACGAATGTCATGGATCTCCGGGTCGTTTACATCATGCCGAAGGGGCCGCGCTGACGGCTCAACGTCAACTGGCTGTTCCGGTCAATCGCCGGTGTCGACACGGCGGGCAGCCCGTCGTTCCGCCCCGCGGCGTTTCTCCTTGAGACGCCGCTCCTTCGATCCTTTCGTCGGCTTCGACTTCTTGCGAGCCCGCGGCACGACAAGCGCGGCCCGCAGCAGTTCCTGCAGCTTCAGCAGGCACTCCTCGCGGTTCCGGGGCTGATCCCGATGCGACTGGCTGACGATCAGGAAGTCCCCGTCCTTCGTGATCCTGTTCCGGTTCAAGGCGACGAACCGGTTGCGGACCTCCTCGGGAAGATCGGCCGACATGACCGGCCAGCGGAGCTGGACCCGGGAGCTCACCTTGTTGACGTTCTGCCCCCCCGGTCCTCCGCTCCGCGAGTAGTGGAACTCGATCGAAGAAAGCGGAACGCGCAGCCGCTCGCTGACGACGAGCGACTCCTCGTCAACGAGATCGGAAGAATAGGGATCGGCTGGCATGGTTCGTCGCAGGTCCGGAGCGATTGGAGGCGGACACGCGGCGGCTCAGATCGGTTCGGCCCCCTCCATCGCCTCGTCGTCCGCCTCCTCCTCGGTTTGGGAAGGCTGGGTTTCCTTGACGGACTGGTACTCCGGCAGCTTGCGGAGTGTGGCGATGTCGGGGTCCATTTCCATCAGCGGGAGATCCCGGAAGCCGACCCGCAGAGACTGCTGCAGATCCGCCAAACCCTTCTTCCGGTACTTCTCGAGCTTCGCGTCCCGTTCGGCGGAAGGGGGCTCCTTCTCGAGCATCTCGACCGCACGGCCATACGCGCAGGCCGAGTTGTAGAGGAACAGGTCGCTCCGCTGGTAACGTTTCTCGGAGGCGGCGAGCACCCCCAGCCCCTCTTCGATTCGACCTTTGCGGACGGCGACAATCGCGACCCCGGTCAGGGCGTTGGGGTTCTCGTCGTCGAGCTCGACGGAGCGTTTGAAATCCCGCTCCGCCTCGTCGAGCTTGTTGAGCCACAGGTTCGAATTCCCGCGGCTCGACCAGGCAAAGGGAAGGTGCGGGTCCATCTCGAGCGCCAGCGTGCAAATCTCGACGAGCCGCTGGTGGTCCGCCTGGGCATTGCCCCCCGCATTCCGCTGAAGCTGGTCGAGGAACTGGTAGGCGGGGGACCGCAGGTAGAGATTCTGAATCATCTGCGAGACGAGAATCCTGTCGTCCTTCCCCACCTTCTTCCGAAGCTCGTAGAGAACCGCACGGGCATCCGGACCGCCAACCTGATAGAGGGTCTGGAGGTAGGCCTGCAGCGGTTCGCGCTCGACCTTCTTTTCGAGCTGCTGGCGGATCAGGGGAATCAGGTCGGCGTCAGCGATCGTCACGAGATACCGCAGCGCAATCTCCCGCAGGCTGTTGTCTGTCCCCCCCCGGACCTCGGCGACCGCGATGTCCCGCCCCGCGGGAGAAACCTGGTCGGTCAGGAGCGAAAGGACCGCCCCTTTCTCCTCTTCGCCGAACTTGGGGTAGTCGCGGATCATCCGGTCGATGACGTCGCTTCCGCCGATCATCCCCAGGAGCGAAATGATCTGGGAACGCCCTTCCTTGAGCGACTCGAGCCGCTCCAGCAGAGGGGGGATCGCCCTGACATCCCGGGTTCGATAAAGAAGGCTGTAAGCGGCCTGCAGGTCGTCATCCGACGTCTTCGCCTCGCTCAGCCGCTCCAGGCAGATCTCCATCGCGATCTTCTCGGACTCGAGGTCCGGACGGTCGACCAGGATATTGAACGCCTCGTTGCGAACTTCCTTCTCCGGATCGCGGACCAGCCGCTTCAGCACGCCGAGAAGCTGAGGATGCCCGATGCGGCGAAGGGCCCGGATCGCCGCGAGGCGGACGTCGGTCTCCGGGGCGTCGCAGTGAGCAATCAGCCGATCGTTCCAGTCGGGATGCGCGAAGCTTGCGAGGACCTCGATGGCGTCGCGGGGCGGGACCGCCGTCTTCCCGTTCAGGTTGCGGACGAGCGCGTCGTGGAACTCCTGGAACCGCGAGGAGGCGAGGCTTTCCATCGCGATCCGCGCGAGGCGGGGGGAGGCCGTCGTGAGGAGATTCTCCAGCCGGGCGACAGACCGCGGGTCGCGGATCTCGCCGAGGGCAATGATCCCGGCCGAGGTCAGCAGGTCGTCCTGCCCATCCACGTAGGACGCGACGAGCGGGAACAACTCGGGACCGAGGCGGCTCCCCCCCTGCGCCAGGGCGGCGGCACGGGCGAGGCGGTGGCCGTCGTGAATCTCCCGGACCAGTTGATCGGGAGGAAGTGTCTCCAGGGCGGTCCGGAGAGCCTGCTGAACGGCATCCGGGACCGAATCGTGCATCTGGCTCCCAAGGCTCTCTTCGGCAAGCTCGAACTCGAGCGCGTTGACCAGGTCCTCTTCCTCTGACTCCGGATCCGTCCCTTTCTGCGTTCGCGGCAAGACGACGTGAATCTCCGAGACGGCCGTCGGGAGAGAAGGCATCTGGCTGTACTGCTGAGCGGAATGAGCCGCGCGGCTCATCAGGAACCACGTCCGCATCGACTCATTGAGCCAGCCGGGAGTCTGTCCGCCATGAAGCACCGCCCGTGTCATCCCTTTGGCCGGCGCCTCCTCCAGCGCTTTGACGAGGTCGGCCACGTTGACCGTGTCGAGTTCCCCACGCACTTCCATCAGGGCGAGGCATTTCCGGGGTCCGATCGCCTCGGAGGTCAGTCCCAGGCGGGCGCGGGAGAGGGCGCTGATGTCGATCTCGAACGGTTTGCCGTCGACCGGAACCGAAAGGGTCAGGGCAGGAACATTCCGCCCCCGCGTCAGGCCGCTGAAGAGCCATCGGCAGAGGATCTCCCCCCCGGCAGGAAGCGTCCGCCGGGCCGGGAGATTTGCTTCCGTGACGAGGTCCGTCGGGCTGAAGGAGTCCCCGTTCAGGAACTGAGCACCGAAACTCCTCATCGCCGCAATGTCGGTGCACTTGTAGGCCTTGCCATCCGCCCGGAGGACCGCGTCGCGCGGCTGGACGACCGCGTCCTTGGTGGTCGGATTCACGAGGACGACATCGACAAGCAGATACTTGATCGCCTCGTTCTGGTAAGCGTTCGGCGTTGCGAGATTAACCCGCGACAGCAGAGGGGAAACCTGCTTTCGGAGCGCCGCTTCGTCCGCGGGGGCTCCGAGTCGCCGCGTTTCGAGCCGGGCGATCTCGGCCAGGCGCTCGTCGATCGTCGGGGGATTGGGGTTCGCCTCCGGCGCGGCGGGTGCGAACCGTCGAACGCGATGCCGGAGCGGCTGCGCTGCCGTTTCCGCCACCAGGCCGGCCAGAACCAGCAGGACGAGCATCGCGACACGATGGAAGCGATCACAGACCGGGGCGCGGGCCGAGACGACGGAAAGGACCGGCTGGGGTAGCATCAGGGAATCGCTCGCGATCACGGGCCAGCACTGCCGCCGGACGGACGTTCGGCGACGCCCCCATCATACCGGCGGAACCCGGGAGCGGGAGAGGGAAGGGGGGCCTGGACCGGACCGGGGGTTCGGCAGAGCGAATCCACAGAAACCGAACGCTACTTTTCCGCAGCCGCGGGAGACTCGCAGTTCTTGAGCGCCACGAGAACATACGCGGTCACGAGGTTCGGGTCCCCCTCCATCCAGCGGTCGGTCTTCGCGTTGATCCAGCTTCCGTTCTCCTTCTGGAGCGTGAAGAGGTGCTCGGCAAGTTCCTTGCGCCAGTCGTGCTTCTTCCCTGATTCGTCCTCGAGTTCGTCGATCCCGGACGCCTTGAGCCCCTTCGAGAAGATGTAGTAATAATAGTAGACGCCGTTCGTCCCCATTCCCGGGTTCTCGGTCACAGAGTAGTTC
>JAEYWB010000622.1 GCA_023429275.1 Planctomycetota bacterium | reverse complement strand
GTCCTACGATCTCGTCGGTTCCGTTCCGGACGACTATCTGAAGACTTTTCCCCCCGGGGCCCCGATCGGAAAGACGGGCGGGAATGACCAGTTCCTCACTTTCATCGAGGACGAACTCAAGCCCCTGATCGAGAAGAAGTACAAGATCGACACCGCGCGGCAGACTCTCTTCGGCCATTCCTTCGGCGGACTGTTCACCTTGCACGTGCTGTTCACGAAACCTCAGGCCTTCCAGAGCTACGTTGCTTCGAGCCCCTCCATCTGGTGGCAAAATGAAGCGATCCTCGAAGACGAGAAGGCGTTTGTTGAACGACACCGCATGGCTCCGACCCCGGCCCGGCTGATGATCAGCTGTGGCGAGTGGGAAGGGACACCGGTGCCGGGCGCCGACCCGATGCGGGCCGCCATGCTGAAATCACGGAAGATGGCGATCAACGCCCGCGCGATGTCCGAGCGTCTTGCCGCCGCGAAGCTGACCGATGTCACCATTCTCTTCCGCGAGTTCGCGGAGGAAGACCACGGATCGGTCATCCTCCCGGCGGCCAGCCGCGGAATGCGGTTCGCGCTGGACAAGGTCGACTGACCGTCGTGTCCGGGGAATGCCGCCCACCTCTAGCTGCCGAAGCAGTAGAGATGCTCGAACGTCCGCAGCAGCACGCGACCATCGACGAATACCGGCGTCGCCACCGTCTTCTCCTCCTGCGGCAAGGCGTTTGAAGAGACGAGTTCGCCGTTCTTCGCGTTCAGCACGAACGTGGTCCCGTCTTCGCGAGTCAGGTAGAGCCGTCCGTTCGCCAGGACCGGTGAAGCGCTGTAGGCGAGGCGGTTCTTCGGCAGGTTGACCGTCCAGACCTCTTCGCCCGAGGCAACGTCCCGACAGCCGACTTTCCCCTTGTCGGTCGCGACATAGACCTTGCCATCGTGCGCGACGGGCGTCGGAACGTCGGCCGAGAGGTCCCCCTTTGACCATTTGACGTGCGATTTCGTGACGTCTCCCGATCCGCCGAGTTCGATCGCTGTCAGCGACCCGCCGCGGGCATAGGGGGCGATCACGATTCCGTTGTCGACGACCGGCGACGAGATCGACCGGAAGAAGCCGTTCTGCTCAGGATTGAGGCCTCCGACCCGCCAGAGCTCCGTCCCCGTTGCCGCGTCGTGAGCGGTGACGTGGTCCGCCCCCAGAACGACGATGATCTCCTTGCCGTTGTGCTTCAGAACGACCGGCGTCGTGTAACTCTGCGCGGCCTCTTTGGGAGCCGGGACATTTCGGTCGACCTTCCAGGCGATGTCACCGGTCTTCTTGTCGAGGGCGACGAGGTAGGAAGGGGAGGGCTCGCTCTGCATCACGGTGACAATGACGTGCTTTGCCGTCATGACCGGAGACGTGCCGAGGTCCCACCACAGAGTGTCTTCGCCGTACTCCTTCTGAAGATTCTTCTCCCAGAGAACCTTGCCCGAAGTGTCGACTCCGGCGACGTCGCCGCTCTTGAAATAGGCTGCGATCACTTCTCCGTCTGTCACGGCCGACGGATTCGCGCCGGTCGCCTTCTGATGCTTACCGGGTCTCTCAGCGCCGATCCTGGCTTCCCACAGGGACTTGCCGTCCATGTCGAGGGCGACGAGGACGTTCTTTCCCTCCTTGCCGCAGGTGACGTAGACGCGGCCGTCCCACACGATCGGCGTGGAGCCGCCACTCGGCAGCTCGATCTTCCACTTCAGGTTCTTGTCGCCCGACCACTCTGTCGGGAATTCCCCCGTCGCGACGCCGTTGAGCTGCGGTCCACGCCAGTTCGGCCAGTTGTCGCCCTGCGCGAGTGAAGCCCCGAGGCCGAGCGAGAGAACCGGGACGAGGAAATGGCGGGTTATGGAACGGCGCATGACGGCCTCGGAAATGACGAGGTGAAACGAACTGATCGAGACTGCATTATGCGTGATGGCAACCGAATGTGAACCGTCTCCGGTCGAAACGATCCTCAGGACCGGAATAGCCGGCACGATCGGGAAGGGGACCATGACAAACCTTTTATGTCCCTGCGGACCAGGCCAGCCTCGACCTGTACGACCTACGGTTCCGTTGCCATGACGCAACACGACGCCCCCGCGACAGACCGTTTCGAAGCTGGAGTCTCACCGCACCCCGCGGAGTGGACTTCCGTTTCAGGCTCCCTCGGAGGCGCCCGGGACACGTCCTCGCTGACGACTCGCTTCGCCGGTCGGGACCTGCTCACCCCTGCCTTCATACGCCGCTGGAGAGATCTTGCCAGCCGCAGCCTGACTCCGAACCCGTTCATTGAACCCGAATTCGTTCTCCCTGCGCTCCAGCATCTTCCCGGCCTGGCGAAGCCTGTCCTGGCGACCGTCGAGGACCATCGCGGACGACTCCTCGGCCTCGGCCTCTTCGAAGAGGTCCCCGCCTCGAGGCGGTTGCCGGTGCCACACCTTCGGGCCTGGCAGACCCCGCATACGTACCTGGATGGACTGCTGGTTGATCGGAGCGTCGCTCCCGAAGTCCTGAGGCAGTTCTGGACCGAACTGATCGAGGGATCGCACTCCTGGCACGGTGTCGAGTTTCCACGGTTCCGCGAGGCCGACTCGCTGGGCGAGCTGATGAGCTCGACGGCCGCATCCGCCAACGTCGAATGGAGCGACGCTCGAACCTGGACGCGGGCGATGTTGCGTACCGATCAGAGTCCAGAGCAGCTCGCACGCGGAGTTTCGCCGAAACGAGCCAGAAGCCTTCGCCGCGGCTGGAGAGAACTCGAGCGGCTCGGTTCGACCGAGTTCCGTGTCGATCGGTGTGACGCGGAATCCGTCGCGACGCCGATCGCAGAGTTCCTCGGCCTGGAGGCCCTCGGATGGAAGGCGGCCAACGGGACGGCGCTCGACTGCTGCGAGGACAACCGTCGCTTCTTCCAGGAGATGATGGCGGGATTCGCGGCCTCCGGACGGACGCTGTTCTCGCGGGTGCGGGTGAACCAGAGCACGATCGCCATCGTGGCTCACGTCCTCAGCGGGGAAGGGGCGTTCGCGTTCAAGCTCGGGTGGGATCCGGAAACCGAACGAGGCTGCCCGGGTTTTCAGCTCAAGGCGCAGCTTCTCGAACATGCCGAAGAACTCCTGCCGGACATCCGCTGGGTCGACAGCTGCGCGTCGGAGGGATCGTTCATCGAACACGTCTGGGCCGATCGCAGCCGGTTTCAGAGCCGGATGTTTCTGACGAGCCGTGCGGCCGTTGTCGCCTCGGCCGTGCTGGGGACAGCACGCAGCATCCGGGACGCTCTGCTCGGACGCGGGGCGACCGGGACGTCGGCGGGCAGTGCCGGGAGGGAAGGGGGACATCGATGACAGCATCCGCATCCCAGGTCGAACCTCTCACAGCCTCCGAAGGGAGCCATTCGGTGGCCGATCCTGAGTCGAAACTGTCACGCACTGACGGCGGGCATCTGACGGCACTCGATGGCGTTCGCGGACTCGCGATCCTGCTGGTGTTCCTGTACGACTGCCTTCGTCCCGCGGGGGGAGGCCCAATCAATTACGTCGTGCGGCGGGTCTGCACGGCAGGGTGGATCGGAGTCGACCTGTTTTTTGTCCTTTCCGGCTTCCTCATTACGGGGATCCTGCTCGATACAGCGGGGCGCCGCGGGTACTTCTCGAGCTTTTTCCTCAGGCGTTCCGTCCGGATCTTTCCGCTGTATTACCTGGCGCTCGCGATCACGTTTATCGGGCTGCCCTGGTACTGCCGGGCGACCGGAGCGGCGCCGGAGCTGGAGCAGGGACTGGCGAGGCTGTCTGCCGATCAATGGTGGTACTGGACGTATCTGCAGAACTGGCTGTTTGCCTTCCGCCAGTCGTGGCCTGAACCGCAGTACCTGAAGCACTTCTGGTCGCTGGCGATCGAAGAGCAGTTCTATCTGGTGTGGCCTTTTGTGGTCGCACTGACGCCTCGCCGTTGGATGGCACCACTTTGTTTCGGCCTGATCGGGACGGCCCTCGCTGCGCGGACCGCACTCTATCTGAACGGGTTTCACTGGGTTACCACGTTCGCGCCGACGGTCTGTCGGCTCGATGGACTCGCCATGGGAGGACTTGCAGCGACACTGCTTCGCGATCCGGCGTGGCGAATGCGCCTCTCCCGCGGCGCGCCCTGGTTCTTCGCGATGGCGCTTCCTGGGCTGTTCGTGCTCGACAAGGTCTGGCCGGTCCTGGTCAATGACCGGATCGGAACGCATACGATCGGCCACACGCTCTTTGCGGCGATCTTCGCGGCGCTGATTGTCACCGCCGCCACAAGTCGTCCTCAGCAGTTGTTGTCGCGCGCCTTGTCGATCAGGCCGCTCACCTTGCTGGGGCAGTTGAGCTATGGCCTGTACGTTCTTCACCGGCCGGTGCACCGCTACGTCGAATCGATCGACCTCGGTTCGGTGCCGGACAGTCTCCGCAGCTATGCGGCCTTCGCCATGACCCTCGGGCTGTCGCTTGGCGTCGCCTCGTTGAGCTGGGTTCTCGTCGAGCGGCCGATCCTGAGCCTCAAGAGGTTCTTTCCGCGTCCCGATCAGCTTCCTCGCAAGGCCCGGGATGAGGTCAATCCCCAGTCAGTTCAGGAACCTTCGTTCGAGGGCTATCATCCGGTCGCTTCGAACCGTGCGACCGAGAGGGTGGAATGTCTCAATTGATCCGACTGGCGGCTGTTTCGGATATTGCTCCGGGAGGACGGCTCTCCGTCGAGATCGATGAAACGCCAGCGCTGATTCTCAGGGCAGGGGACGAGTTCTATTGCCTGGACGACGTCTGCACGCATGACGGCCAGCCGCTGACGGACGGGCCCTTCGATGGCCGGCAGATCACCTGCCCCCGGCACGGGGCGAAGTTCGACGTCCGGACCGGGAAGCCGACCTGCATGCCGGCGACCTCTCCGATTCGCGTCTATCCCGTGACCATTCAGGACGGTTCGATTTTCGTGTCGATCTGACCCAGGTCGGGACCGAACACCGATCCCCAATCTTTTTGACATATCTCGTTGTCAAAAATGTGGGAACGCTTACGATGGGGTGGAAGTTCCAGCTCCATGAAAGCCTCCCTCGACAGACCTGATCGCGAGTATCTCGCCGCCATTCAGCGGCTGGGCCGGTCGTCCGTTTCGCAACTCTGTCTAGAGTTTGGCGTTACGGCAACAGCCGTCCGGCAGAAGCTGGGGCGGCTCCTTGCTCTTGGGTGGATCGGCCGGGAGACCGTTCATGGGGATCGGGGG
>JAEYWB010000600.1 GCA_023429275.1 Planctomycetota bacterium | reverse complement strand
CCCGGGAGTCGGGATGCCGGGCATCGCCCCGACCGGTATCGGCGCCGGAGGGACCGCCGCGGCGGGAGCCGTCACCGGTGCCGGGACCACAGGAGCCGCCGGACCTGGGGGGGGAGCCTGGGCGCTGAGCGGGGCCAGGGCGGTCAGAACCGCCCCGCCGCAAACGAGAGCGCACATTACCCTTGGCAATCCTGTCATAACGACCCGCATGCTCGAACGCCCATCGTGATCTGGGGGACGCGCCACCGTCCCCGCTCGCGACTCTTCGCTTCCATCCGGCGCGGCAACACCGGACCTCCCGACAAACCTACAGGATGGCCGGGGCTTTGACGTCGATTCCCTTCAGCATCATCTTCAGCTCTTCGACGTTCGGAGAGACCTCGAACGCCGTCGGCCGGTCGAGGAACTCCTTCTTCAGGAAGCCGTAGAGCGAGTCGTTGAAGACCTGCATCCCTTCTTCCTTGCCGAGGCGGATGGCCGCGGACAGCTTCTCGTCCTTGGACTCGAGGATCAGTTTCCGGACGATCGCGTTGAAGATCATGATCTCGACGATCGGGACCCGCTTCGGCTTGTCCATGACGGTCGGCAACAGCTTCTGGCCGACGATCGCCTTCATGTTGAACGCCATCGACGAGCGAATCGCCGAGTGCATCGACTGCGGGAAGAGGTCGAGAATACGACCGATCGTCGACGGGGCGGACGACGCGTGAATGGTCCCGAACACAAGGTGACCGGTTTCCGCGGCGTGGATCGCCGTTTCGAAGGTGTCCTTGTCTCGCAATTCCCCCACCAGCATGATGTCGGGGTCCTGGCGGACGGCCCCCTTCATGGCGATGTGGAAGTCACTGACGTCCATCCCGATCTCGCGCTGGTTGATCAGCGCCTTGTCCTGCGTGTACACGAATTCAATCGGGTCTTCGATCGTCAGGATGTGGACCCGCTCGCGCTGATTGATCCAGTTGAGCATCGACGCGATCGTCGTCGACTTGCCAGAACCGGTCACCCCGGCCAGCAGCACCATCCCCTGCTCGTACTTGCAGAGCTCTTCCATGACGGGGGGAAGGTAGAGCCCCTCGAAGTTCGGGATGTTGATTTCGACCTTACGAGCGACAAGGCCGGGCATTCCGAGCTGCTTGAGCAGGTTCACGCGGAACCGCCAGTTCTTTCCCTCGTACAACACCTGGTGCGAAAAGTCGGCGTTCCCGGTCGCCGCCATCATCTCCTTGTTCCGGTCATCCATGACTTCCAGGAACATCCGCCACATCGTCTCTTCATCGATGGGGGGCATGTCGAGTTCGCGAAGCGTCCCCTTGATCCGCAAGATCGGCGGTTTTCCGACCTTGAGATGGAGGTCGGACCCCTCCAGCTTGATCTGCGCCTTGAAGAGCTTGTTGATCTCCGGCTCAGCGGCCATCTTCTTGGCGACGTTGACGCCGAGGGTCTGCCCCAGGTTCCTGGCGGGTGCGGCGGGGGACGAACTCATCGAAAACTCCTGCGAACTTCAGTCGGCGAAAGCCGGAGCGCAAAGTGTCGAACGGATTTAGATAGAATACGGCATTCGCGCCCCGTTGTCATTGGACGTCCGGGGCGATCGCCAGCTGGAACCGGCGCATCTTCGGCTTCGCGGCGGCCCGGATTTTCTCGTCCTCCGCTTCGACCTTCTTCGTCAGTTCAGCGAGCTCGGCCTGGAGGCCTGGTGCCGCGCCGGCGGCATGCGCCCGTTGCGACAGCGACCGCCACTGGCCGACAACGCTCTCCTTCGCTGCGACGGCAGCGAGAATGGCACGGCCCTGGGCAGTGATTGCGTTGACCTTGTCGTCTGTCTTGAGGGGGCGGTTCGCGAGTTCCGCCAGATTGACCCCCTTCTCCCACTCTTCCGCCGCAAGCGGGGCGAAGACCGTGACGCCGTCGACCGACAGTTCGTAACGGCCCGGCGCGAGCCCCTTCACCTGCAGCGTGTATTCACTGAGTTCGCTGATCGCCGGATAGAGCGGCAGCACCGCGGCGGTCTGGTCCGGGATCGGCATCGGGCTCGATTCGTCCAGCCGATCGAACCGCAGAATCCTGCCGCTCGCCTCCACATTGCTGATGACGCAGCCCTTCGCCTCGTTCACCTTCCCGGAGGCGTCGAGCGAGGCATGGCTGACGAAGCTCTCCGCCCCCAGGTCCTTGAGGAGCGCGGCGGCCATCATGAGCTGGCCCGGGGGCCCGGGGTGGACCGCGTCTCCCTGCATGGAAACAGGCTTCGTCGGGAGGGCGTCCTGGGCGGCAAGAAAGGACTTCAGCCCCTCGTGGCCGGCGACAGCCGGGTCCTGCGAGAGCGTCCGGAGCAGCGGAATGGCGTTCGCCAGGTTTTCCGCCGGCTTGTTCTTGCCCCAGACATCGACCAGCGCGTGGAACTGGTCCGCAAAAGGGATCATGTTCTCCGCACTGAACTTCTTGAGCGCGACCGCGTACTCGTTCAGCCGCTGGTTCCCGGCGAGCCTGGCCATCGTCTCGCCGTTGTTGACGGGACTGGCGGTCAACATGACCGGGCGGGCCTTGATGTCGCGGATCCGGCGGACCATCGTCGTCATGTTGGCGATGTACTCTTCCGTGGAGAACCGCCCCTTGTCGTTCATGCCGAGTTCGACCGAGACAACGGTCGGCTTCCAGGCGGCGATGTCGTAATCGAACCGGGCGAGCGTCGTCGGGATCGTGTGCCCTCCGACGCCCGAGTTGCGAAACGCGAACTTGAGCTTCGGATATCGCGCGAAGCAGAAGGCCTCGAAGTAGTTCGAGTGGAGGTGCTGGGCGGTAATGCTGTCCCCCGCCATGACCCAGACATCGCCATCGTGCAGCGGAAAGTCGTCCGCGCCCTTCGCCGCCGAAGCTACCAGGACCACGAGACCGGCGATCCACGACAAGACGCAGCGCATCGTTCGCTTCCTCACTTCTGATGTTTCGGCCGACGGCCCCTGCTCATCGGCGCCCGGTTTCGGAGTGTCGGCCCACTGGCCGCAACCGTCAACCAGACCGCCGCGGCTCATGCTCGTCGGTCGGAAGGAGATCGTCCGGGCACTCAACGCGCGAGCTGTGACGTCCGGAGCGTCCGGGGGCAGACGAAGCATGCGGCGGCCACCCGGGACACCGCTTGTCCCCTCCCGGCCACTTTGTTCGGCCGCTGCGCTGCAAATGGGCCCCCTCATTCGCTCGGGCGGTGGCGGAGTTTTCGGAGGGGCGCTGCCACGCTATGTTCGAGCGCCCGCGCCGGAAGGTTTCCCATGCGAATCCTCTCCAGACCGTTTCACTTCACCACTGAACCGGAGAAGGCGACGGACAGCTGTGTTCCGGGGACCTGACATGCGTCGACGAATCTTTCTTACCGCCGGCCTCGTTCCACTCCTGGCCCGTATCTCGACGGCCGCCCGGCCTGGACGTTGGGATGCCGCCCTCCGCGTTCTCGATGACGCGGTCGAAAGCGGGACAATTCAGTCCGCGTCAATGTTTCTCTCCGTGGCAGGGGAGCGGAGTTCCCGGTCATTCGGCCTCGCCAGGGAGAAGGGGGCGCCGTTTCTCCTCGGGTCGATCACCAAGCCGATCTGCATCACGGCCCTGCTGGCCCTGTTCGACGAAGGGAAGGTTCAGCTCGACGACCGCCTCGAACGGTTCTTCCCTGAATTCCGAGGAATGGGGCGGGAGCGGATTACGATCCGGCATCTCCTGACGCATGTCTCGGGACTACCGGACCAGTTGCCCGACAACAGCAAGCTTCGGAGCCGGCATGCGCCTCTCGAGGAATTCGTTGCCCATTCGCTCCGCCTCTCGCCCGGGTTCTCCCCGGGAACGAAGTACGAATACTCCAGCATGGGGATTCTGCTCGCGTGCGCCGTCGCCGAGAAGATTTCGGGACAGGGAGTCATTCCCCTCGTCACCGAGCGGGTTCTGAAACCACTGAAGATGACGCGGTCCGCCCTGGGACTCGGCCGGTTCCGCCTCGATGAAGTCGTCTCATGTCAGACAGATCGGGCGGCTCCTGAGTCAGGAGCGGGGGATCCCGCGGCACGCGACTGGGACTGGAACAGCTCCTACTGGAGATCTCTCGGGGCGCCATGGGGCGGGATGCACGCCTCTGCAGCGGATGTCGGGACGTACCTTGACGAATTCCTGTCCGCACGAGGCGTCATCCTGAAGCCCGAGACCGAGCGGATGATGATCCGGAACCACAACGGGCCGGGGCTCACGCCGCGCGGCCTGGGGTTCAATGTCGGTCCCGCGGCCGGAGGTCCGGGGGCGAAGGGGTGCTCGGAGAAGGCGTTCGGCCACACCGGATCAACAGGAACGGTGGCGTGGGCGGACCCGGCCACGGAAACGATCTGCGTCATTCTGACGTCCCTCCCAGCTCGGGCGGTCACCCCTCATCCGAGAGATCTTGCCACAACGGCGATTACCGGATGACGGTCGTCGCCCTCCTTCTCGAGGACATCCTCTGGGCATGGATCGATCCGAGGGGTCGCGGGCCGACAACAGGTCACTTGTGATCGGGAGGCTCGCGGCGGTCAGGTCGTGGCGCGACGGGCGGAACCGTTTGCAATCCTCCCGATCCGGAGAACATTCATCCATCGTCAGCTCACCCCGCTGTCCCCGGCCGAGCCTGCCGCCACATCGCAGAGCAGGGGAGGGCAAGCAAAATCCTCTGGTCAAGAACCGCTCAATCGACACAATGCCGGCCATCCAGTCCCAGGGACGTGCCGTCATGTTTCGATTCTTCCGCGGACTCAAACGACAGACGATCCGCGTTGTCAAGCAGCAGGTCATCCGCCATCACAAGCGGTCGGGGGTGCTGCTCTTCAGCGACACGACGCTTCGCGATGGCGAGCAGATGCCCGGAGCGACGCTCGATCCCGAGGACAAGCTCCGGATCGCCCAGGCGCTCGAGGCCCTCGGCATTCACTCTCTCGATGCGGGGTTTCCCGCGGCCTCCGAGGCGGATGTCCTGGCGATTCGAAAGATGGTCCCGGAGGTTCCGAGCCTGGTGCTGACCGCCCTCTGCCGCACGCTCAAGGGGGATATCGACGCGGCTGATGCGGCCCTCGCGGGGCGGGCGATGACGAAGCGGGGGGTCAGTCTGTTCTGCGGGACGAGCCCGCTGCACCGCCAGTACAAGCTGCAGAAGTCGGAGGCGGAGGTCCTCCGGCTGATCGGCGACGCCGTTCACTACGCCGCCGAGCGGTTCGAGATCGTCACGATCGGCCCCGAAGACGCCAGCCGGACGGAGCTGCCGTTCCTCTGTGAAGTCCTGAAAGAGTCGATCGATGCGGGCGCGACCTCCATCGGGTTCACGGATACCGTCGGGATCCTGACGCCTGACCGGACCCGCGACATGATCCGCCACATCCAGGACCACGTCCCGAATATCGACCGCGCACTCTTTGGCGTCCATTTTCACAACGACCTGGGGCTGGCGGTCGCGAATACGCTCGCGGCTGTTCAAGAGGGGGTGAACGTCGTCCAGGGGACGATCAACGGGATCGGCGAGCGGGCCGGGAACATCCCGCTGGAAGAGGTCGCGGTCGCCATGGACCTCAATCAGGATCTCTACGGTCCTCCCGGGCGCCTCGACATGAGCCGGCTCGTTTCCACCTGCCGGCTCGTCTCCGAACTGACAGGGATCCCGATCCCGGTCAATAAGCCGGTCGCCGGCGACAACATCTTTGCGACAGCGGCGGGGATCCATCAGGACGGCCTGATGAAGCACCCGGACACGTACCTCCCGTATCGTCCCGAGCGAGTCGGAGCGGACGGAATCCGCTTCGTCCTGAGCCGGCACAGCGGGCGGAGCGCCGTCGCCCGTCGACTCGAGGAGCTTGGACTGGCGGCGACGGAGGAAGACGTGACCCGCGTGCTCCAGCGGATCAAGACGCTGCCGAAGTCCCAGAGCGTGACCGATGCCGACCTGGCGGAGGCGTGCCGATTCCGTCCCTCCGCCTGACAGGCTGCCCGAAGATCGCTCGCCCTGGTCTTCCGAATCGCGGCGACATGGGCCTCGGGAAAAGCCGTGAAAAGCCCCTATTCCTAAGTGACCGCCGTTTCCAAGTTTGCGACGTCGCCATAATATCCCCGCTGATCCGCCGCGACGGAGCGAACCTTGCTGGAGGGACGAGCCACAATGGACGAGCCCGCTCCTTATCCGGGCCGCAATCCTCCCCCGGCGGTGGGGCCGGCACCGGCATCGATGAAGACTTCCCATCCTGAGTGGCGAGCGATAGAACGCGGCATGAGCAACACCTCTTATCGTCACTTTGGCGCCCACCTCGAAGTCCAGAACGGAGTCAGCGGGGCGAGGTTCCTCGTCTGGGCGCCCGATGCACGCGAGGTCTGCGTCATCGGCGACTTCATCGAGTGGCAGCACGGTAAGTTCTTCCTGAACTCCAGCGACTCGGGGAACTGGTGGGGCTTCGTGCCGGGGGTGTCCGCGGGCGAAAAGTACAAGTACAGCATCCTGACCCGCTCCGGCGCGATCCTCGAAAAGGCGGACCCCTACGGTTTTTACCACGAGGTCCCCCCCCACACCGCGTCGATCCTCTGGGACGTCAACAAGTTCCAGTGGAACGACGACGCCTGGATGAAGCACCGTCGCGAAACGAACTGGTTCGAATCGCCGGTGCTGATGTACGAGGTTCAGCTCGCCTCGTGGAAGCGTCCCTGGGACGGCCGACGCTATCACACCTACCGCGAGCTCGCCCCGATGCTCGTCGACTACGTCACGGACATGGGGTACACCCACGTCCAGCTCATGCCCGTCACGGAATATCCGTTCGACGGCTCCTGGGGTTACCAGACGGTCGGCTACTTCTCACCGACCAGCCGCTTCGGCTCGCCGGATGACTTCCAGCACTTCGTCGACTACCTCCACCAGAACAACATCGGCGTCCTCCTCGACTGGGTGCCCGGGCACTTTCCGACCGACTCGCACAGCCTGGGGCGGTTCGACGGCACCGCGCTCTACGAGCACGAGGATCCGCGCCAGGGGTTCCATCCGGACTGGAACACATACATCTTCAACTACGGGCGGTTCGAGGTCCGCAACTTCCTCCTCTCGAGCGCCCGCTTCTGGCTCGACACCTATCACATCGACGGACTGCGGGTCGACGCCGTGGCGTCGATGCTCTACCTCGACTACTCCCGCTCGCACGGCGAGTGGGTCCCGAACAAGTACGGCGGCCGCGAGAACATCGAAGCGGTCAAGTTCCTGCAGGACATGAATGTCTCGCTCCATGGCGAGTTTCCGGGCGTCCTGACGATCGCCGAGGAATCGACGTCGTGGCCAGGGGTCACGCGGCCCGTTTACGACGGAGGCCTCGGCTTCGACCTCAAGTGGGACATGGGGTGGATGAACGACACCCTGCGCTACCTCGCGAGGCAGCCGGTACACCGCCAGTATCACCAGAATGAACTGTCGTTCCGGTCGCTCTATCAGTTCACCGAGAACTTCTGCCTTCCCCTCTCTCACGACGAAGTCGTGCACGGCAAGTGCTCGCTCCTGTCGAAGATGCCTGGCGACCGCTGGCAGCAGTTCGCGAACCTGCGGCTTCTGCTCTCCTATCAGTGCACGACGCCCGGCAAGCCGCTCCTGTTCATGGGAGGGGAGATCGGCCAGTGGACCGAGTGGAATCACGACAGCCAGCTCGACTGGGAGCTGCTCAAGTACCCGGAACATTCGGGGCTGCAGGCCTGCGTGCGGGATCTCAACCGTCTCGTCGCGTCGGAACCGGCGCTCCACGAGCTCGACTGCAATTCGGCCGGATTCTCATGGATCAGTGCCGACGACGCGACGAACAGCATTTACTCCTGGTGCCGCTATTCGAAGGATCGGAGCGACGTTGTCCTCGTCGTCATGAACATGACGCCGGTCCCGCGGATGGAGTACACGGTCGGCGTCCCGATTGCGGGGGCGTGGAAAGAGATTTTCAACAGCGACGCCCGGATGTACGGCGGAAGCGACGTCCGAAACGGGGAAACGGTCACCACCGAACCGATCGGAATGAACTGGCAGGAGCAGAGCCTCGTCCTGACCCTGCCGCCACTGGGGGCCATCATTCTGAAAGCGATGGGAGAGGCTTCAGTCTCTGATCAGGATGCAACGCAGGCGGGCGGTTAGAGCCATCTCCTGGTCTTGGCCGTCCGCTGGCCGACGCCTCACAGCAGGTTGTAAAGCGCGCTGGTCGCTATAGACGCGAGGCGTTGCCCGGTCCAGCGCATCCCGGAGTCGAGACTATTGTCTTGTTGCGCAGATGGAGCGTCGCTCGATAGCATTGGAAGGTCTTCCAGTCGCCGGAGTGCACGGTTCGGCGAGCGTCCCGACGGCCATGACATCGACACCGAGGCACCATGTTCCAATCGAACCGGACCTGGCAGGAAGAGCTCGAGATCATCGACCGGACAATGAAGGCGATCTCAGGCATCACCGATCCGGAAGATCTGGTCGATGCCTACTGGTCGGGAATCGGCGACCTCATCTCCATCGAAGACTACCTGGCGGTCTCGCGGCGGAATGTCGAGCCCCCCGACTACCTGGTCACGCGGTCCTCCTGGTTTACCGAGCATTTCAATCCCTGGACCGAGCGTCACAAGCTGCCGCGGCTCACGGGCGGGCTTCTCGGCGAGATCCTCTACGGCAACCGGCCGGTCATCATCGACGACCTTCCCTCCCGGCTCTCGGCGGAAGATCCGGCATACTTCTATCTCGAAGGTTATCAGTCGCTCGTCGCCATGACGCAGTATGACAACGGCGAGGCGCTCAACGTCTCGCTGCTGCTGTTTCCCAAAGGGAAGGAGCTTAACCCGGCGCTCGTCCCGATCCTCCACTGGCAGGGAGGTTTGTTCGGCCGGGGGACGCAGAACCTCGTCCTGCGGAACCAGCTCGGCGCGGCGCTCGACGATCTCGACCGGGAGCTGAAGGTCGTCGGCACGATCCAGCGATCGCTTCTTCCGGAGACGATGCCATCGATCCCGGGTTTCGACGTCGCGGCCGATTACGAGACGAGCTCACGCGCGGGGGGGGACTACTACGATTTCTTTCCGCTTGAGAACGGCCGGTGGGGCCTGTTCATCGCGGACGTCTCGGGGCACGGAACACCCGCGGCGGTCCTGATGGCCGTGACGCACGCGATCGCCCACGCGGAGCCCGGCGTGCAGACCCCCGCGGGCTCGCTCCTGGCGTATCTCAACGACCGTCTCACCCGGGCCTACACGCGCGACGGGACGTTTGTGACGGCGTTCTACGCGATCCTCGATCCGCAGGCGAAAACCCTGACCTATGCGAGGGCCGGCCACAACCCGCCGCGGCTGGCACGGGGGGGCGGGGTGATGTCGCTCGACGAGGTCGGTGGTCTCCCGCTGGGACTCGTCGAGGAGCAGTCGTTCGAGGAGGCGACCGTCTCGCTCGAAACAGGAGACCTGCTGGTGCTCTACACGGATGGAATCACGGAGGCGATGCCCGCCACGCCGGAGGCCGAGGTGTTTGGAGTCGGCCGGCTCGACTCGCTCCTCGCGGGATGTCACAGCGGAGGGGCCGAGGAATGCATCGACGGGGTCCGAAAGGCCGTAAGAGAGTTCAGCCAGGGTGCGCCACCGGGTGACGATCAGACGCTGATCGCCGTCCGGATGACCGGATAGGAAACGGCGATCCCGGGAGCGGCCGGATGAGCTCACATCGGGCGATCGTTATTCGTTGCACTTCGGGACTCAATCGGTCAAGGTCCGCGGAAGAGCCGACGCGCTCGCCGCCCGATGGATCACTTGTGGAGGATTTGCATGATTTCGCGTCGTTCCTGGTTACTGTCACTCGTTCTTCTGTCGCTCGTCGCCGCCAGTCCGGAGATTCGGGGGGCGGAGAAGACGTTTCGGGCGGGAGCCTTTGTCGCGAACGTCACCCCCGAGAAGTTCCCCGTCTCGGTGAACGGCAATATGCGGGACGTGAAGGCGACGAAGGCGCATGATCCGCTCAGCGCGCGGTGCCTCGTCCTGGACGACGGCTCGACGACGCTGGCGATTGTCGTCGTCGACAGCTGCATGATCCCGCGGGAGCTCTTCGACCGGGCGAAGGCCGAAGC
>JAEYWB010000599.1 GCA_023429275.1 Planctomycetota bacterium | reverse complement strand
TGTCGCCTTTCGCTTCGCGAAAGACAACATCAGTGGCTCTGCACGAACTTCCGGTAGAGCCCCGCGTAGACGCCGTTCGCCGCGATGAGATCGTTGTGACGGCCCCGTTCGATGATCTCGCCGTGGTCGAGGACCAGGACCTGGTCGGCATGACGGATGGTGCTGAGGCGGTGCGCGACGACGAAGCTTGTCCGGCCCGCCAGGAGGATTGCGAGCGCCTTCTGGAGCCGCATCTCGGTGTGGCTGTCGATGCTACTGGTCGCCTCGTCCAGAATCAGAATCCGCGGGTCGGCGATGAGGGCCCGCGCGAAGCAGATGAGCTGCCGCTGGCCGACCGAGAGCGTTACGCCCCGCTCGCCGACGGAAGTGTCGAGCCCCGATGGCAAGTCGTCCAGGAGGTCCGCGCAGTCGAGCCGGTGCAGAACCTGCGTGATCTCCTCGATCGTCGCGTCTGGCTTGCCGACACGGATGTTGTCGGCGACCGAGCCGAAGAACAGAAAGTTTTGCTGCGAGACGCTCCCCATCCGGCGGTGGAGTCCCTCGCCACTCAGAGTCCGGATCTCGTGGCCGTCGATCAGCACCTCTCCCGAGGTCGGCAGATAGAACTTGGAGATCAGGTTGATGATCGACGACTTGCCGCTGCCGGTCTTTCCGACGAGCGCGATCGTCTCCCCCGGCTTCGCGACGAGGTTGATCCCCTTCAGCACGAGCCGGCCCGGCTCGTACCCGAAGTCGACGTTCCGCAGCTCGACCTCGCCGCGGATGTCGCTTAGGACGATCGCGCCGGGGGGATCGACCCATTCCGGCGGCGTGTCGAGCAGGCCGAACAGCCGCTCGGCCCCCGCCATCGCGGTCATCGCCTGGTTGTACTGCCCGCCGAGGACCGAGACCGGCGAGAAGAACAGGTTCGCCATGAAGAAGAAGCCGACGAGGTCGCCGACGCTCGTCGTCGGCTCCGGCTGCAGCACCCGCACCCCGCCGACGAGCAGCAGGATCGCCAGGAAGATCTGGCTGTTGAGCTCCAGCAGGGGGATGAAGATCCCGTGTGTCTTGATGACGGTCGTGTTGAACCGGGAATGGTCGGTCGCCAGCTCGGCGAAGATCCGCGCGTTCTCCTCCTGGCGGACGAACCCCTGCGTGACCCGGATTCCCAGGACCGATTCGGCCAGCGTCGCGGTGACGCGGCTGAAGGATTCCCGCATGTTCCGCAGCGCCACGCTCAGCTTGCGGTGGAAGTAATGGTTCGTGAGCGCGATGACGGGGGCGAGCCCGAGCACGATGAGGAACAGCGTCCAGTCGTACCAGATCATTGCGACGGCGGCGATGAGCATCTGCCCGATCTGCACGACGCTGACGAACAGGACCTCCTGCACGCCGATGCGGACGTCTTCGATATCCGACGTCATCCGGCTGATGACGCGGCCGACCTTGGTCTTGTGGAACCACCGCATCGGCATCCGCTGGATGTGTGCGAAGAGGGCGTTCCGCAGGTCGCTGACGACGAACTCCCCCAGTTCGAGTGCGAGCCGCTGCCGGTAGTGCATCACCACCTGCGTCGAGACCGCCAGGACGAAGAAGCCGAATGCCCCCCAGGCGATCCCGGCAACATCGCCGCGGTCGATCGGTCCGTTGATGATCGCCGCCAGCGCCCAGGTGAGGGCGGGAAGCTGAATGGAGCGGAAAAAGACGGTGACGAACAGCCAGAACCGCAGCCGCGGATAGTTCCGCGTGTAGCCGAGGATCCGCGAGATGAGCCGGAAGTCGAGGGGCCGCTGCCGGTCCTCCTCCTCGCGCTCGATGTGCCTGGTGATCGATCGGCGCAGCGTCGTCGCCTGGCGGGGAGTGGCTTGGGACATCCGTGCGACGGCGGGAGCGGGAGGGAGTGCGGAGGAGGACAGATCACGAGCAGGGGAGGTTCGGTACGGTAGCTGGCGTGCTGGCGGACCGCCAATGTGGTGCGGTTCCGGGGAGCGGCCCGGGTGTCAGTCGGCTCATCCGGTTCCCAATGTGGCTGCGATCGGACGGGAAGCGAACGACCGGCCTGGAGCGGTCGCTTGCGCGTGCCGGAGGAATTCCCGGACTGGACCGCCGGCTCGAGCTGGCTCTCTCGCGGGGCTGAAGGAGAGAAGGGCGGTTTCCGTTGGAGGGATGCCCGTTCGCGGCACGGAGTGCCTCGCAACTAGGCGAGCTGTCCCAGGCGGCCTGTGCTGTCGCCGAACTCCTTGACGTCGTCGAGGCCCATCCGGTCCCCGATCGAGAGGAACAGGTTCGTCATCGGGGTCTCGTCGTAGCGGACGTGCCGACCGGTCTGGATCGTCCCCCCGAGGCCGCCGGCGACCACGATCGGAAGGTTCTCGTGCTTGTGGCGGTTGCCGTCGCTGATCGCACAGCCGTAGACGAGGACGCTCTGGTCGAGCAGCGTCCCCTCGCCCTCGCGGACCTCTTTCATCTTGCCGATGAGGTTCGCGAACTGCTCGATGAGGTACTGATCGATCTTCTGCAGCTTGGCGACCTTGTCGGCGTCGTTCCGGTGGTGGGACATCTGGTGGTGCCCCTCGTTGAGGCCGATCGGCTTGTAGACCCGGTTGCTACCTTCATTGGCGAGCATGAAGGTCGCGACGCGCGTCGTGTCGGTCTGGAACGCCAGGACGAGCAGCTCCGACATCAGCCGGATGTGCTCCGTCAGGTTCTCCGGGGTCCCTGACGGCGGAGCGAAGCCGGACGGCGGTCCCTTCTGGGCCTTCGTCTCCTCCGCGGCCCGTTCGATCCGCTGCTCGATCTCGCGGACGCTCGTCAGGTACTCATCGAGCTTGCGACGGTCGGTCTGGCCGAGCTGCGGCACGAGCTTGCGGGTGTCGTCCGCCACGAAGTCGAGGACGCTCTTGCGATAGAAGTTCCGCTCCTCGCGAGCCCGGATGTCGTCGTTCTTGCCGAAGAGCCGCTCGAAGACGTTCTTCGGATTCGTCTCCTTCCCCATCGGCGTCGAGGCCGACTTCCAGGAGACGCTGTTCGAGTAGGCGCAGCTGTACCCCGAGTCGCAGCTGCCAGCCTGCCGGCCCCCTTCGATTCCGATCTCGAGCGACGGAAGCCGCGTCTGGTGTCCGATCCGCTCGGCGATCAGCTGGTCAATCGAGATGCCGGCCCGGATGTCGCCGGAGGTCTTCTTCGGTTGAGTCCCGGTGAGGAACGCGGCGCACGAGCGGGCGTGGTCGCCGGCGCCGTCGCCGTTGGCCCGGGCCTTGTCGTGCGCCAGGCCGCTCATCACGAGGACATTCTGACGGTGAGCCTCGAGGGGCCTCAGCGTCTTCGAGAACTCGAAGGACGTGCCCGTTTCGGCCGGTGTCCAGTCGGGCATGATCGCTCCGTTCGGGAAGAACAGGAACGCCGCCCGCCGCGGGAGCGATGGTCCCGCCGCACCCGCTGCCAGAGCCCGCGCGGGCCTCATGGCATCGAGCCACGGAAGGGCGAGGGCTGCTCCGGCTCCGCGAAGAAAGGTCCGGCGATCGAGCTGCGGCATGGGAGACCCGGGGCGGGA